>CAMIVO010000046.1 GCA_946401865.1 uncultured Clostridia bacterium | reverse complement strand
ATAATGTGGAAAATACAGCTTCAGAGGAAATAGTAAAAAACGAAGTTAAAGAAGAAACTGTAACACCAGTTATAAAAAATGACACTAATGATGAAAAAGTAACTCAAGTTGAACAAAATGAGGTGTATAGAGATAAAACTATTGTAATAGATCCAGGACATCAAACAAAAGGAGATACGTCAAAAGAGCCAATTGGTCCAGGAGCAACAGAAACCAAGTATAAAGTAACAACTGGAGCAACAGGAACATATACAAAACAAAAAGAATCTGAGCTAGTTTTAAAAGTATCCTTAAAGTTAGAAGAAGAGCTAAAAAAGCAAGGATATAAAGTCATAATGACAAGAACTACCAATAATGTAAATATCAGTAATAGTGAGAGAGCTAAAATAGCCAATGATGCTAATGCAGATGCATTCATAAGAATTCATGCTGATTCTTATGATAATTCAAGTGTAAATGGAATATCTACTTTGTGCCAAACTTCTAAAAATCAGTATAATGGCAATTTAGCTGAAAAGAGCTATAAATTATCTAAAGCATTACTAGATAATATGGTACAAATTACTGGAGCAAAAAGCAGAGGAGTAACTCGAACTGATACAATGAGTGGTATAAATTGGAGCAAAGTGCCAGTTTCTATAATAGAAATGGGATTTTTGAGCAATGAAAAAGAAGATAAATTATTAGCAACTTCAGAATATCAAGAAAAAATTGTAGCTGGAATTGTAAATGGAATTAATGAATTTTTTGAAAATTAATATAAAAAATTCTAAAGAGGAGTAATAAATGTTGAATTATATGATGTTATATATTATAGAATTAATTTTCATAGCAATTATATGGATATTAGGAACAATTGTATTTTTAATAAAACGTAAAAAAGGAATGTTGAAATTCTTTGGAATAAGTTTACTAAGCTTTATATTAGTATTTGCAATTACATTCATATTTGAAAAGCCACAAATGAATCTAAAAGAAATTGAAAATATAGAGGTAAAAACACAAGCTAATCTTATAAAACCAAAGACATATTATCATTTTCAAGATGTTACAGAAAAAGTCAGAATTAATACAAATTTAGACTTAAATACTGTTGGGGAATATAATGTAGAATTTGTTTTGAAAACATTATTAGGTAATTATTCTGTACAAGATAAGGTAAGAGTTAAAGATTCTACTCCACCAGAAATAAAATTAGAAGGGGAAGAAGAGTATAAACAATCATATTCAAAAGAATATCAAGAACCTGGTTATTCAGCTATAGATTTATATGAGGGAGAGCTAAAAGACAAGGTTGAAGTAAAAAAAGAAGATATAAATGAAAATGAGTACAATATAAAATATATTGTTAAAGATTCTTCAGGAAATGTAACAGAAAAAATAAGACATGTTGTAATAGTAGATGATATTCCACCTGTAATAACTTTAAATGGAAGTTCACATCTGTATATTAAGCCAAATGAAGAATATAAAGAAAATGGCGCAAAGGCAATAGATGAAAAAGATGGAGATGTAACAGATAAAATACAAATATCTGGAAACATAGATTCTTCTAAAACAGGAGAATATACAATAACCTACAAAGTATCTGATACAAAAGGTAATGAGGCTGTCACTACAAGAAAGATAACTGTTTCAAATGCTGAAGAAGTTATAGCTCAAAATGGAGAAAATGGAGCTAAAGGAGTAATATATCTAACTTTTGATGATGGACCTACAACATCTTCTACTCCAAAAATATTAGATATTCTAAAACAAAAAAATGTTAAAGCTACTTTTTTTATATTAAACTATAATGAAGATGGTGAAAATTTGGTAAAAAGGGAGTATGCAGAAGGACATACTGTAGCTATTCATGGATATTCACATAAATATGAAGAAATATATAGGTCTGTAGACACATATATGAATAACTTAACAAAATTACAAAATAAAATTCAACAAAGTATAGGATATAAAGCTACAATTACCAGATTCCCTGGAGGAAGTTCAAATACAGTAAGTAGAAAATATTGTCCTGGTATAATGACAACTCTTTCTAAAGAAGTTGTAAATAGGGGATTTACATATTTCGATTGGAATGTAAATTGTGGAGATGCAGACACTGCAAAGACTTCAAGTGCAGTATATAATAATGTTGTAAAAGGACTTAGTAAATCTAGAGCAAATGTTGTTTTAATGCATGATTTTGCAAATAACACTAAAACTATAAATGCCTTAGAAGACATTATAGATTATGGATATGCTAATGGATATACTTTCCAAAGAATAACAGAAGAGACTCCAATGGTTACACATAAACCTAATAATTAAAAAGGCGGAATTTAATATGAGTAAGAAAAAAAGAATAATTAACTACAAAAAATTTTCAATTGCATGTTTAGTTTTAATAATAGCTATTTATTTAATTGCATTTGGAATAAAAAAACTATCTAGCAAAGTCATTTCAAATATAGAAGATGCTAAAAATATTGAGACCACTGCAAAACAAGTTGTCATTCCAGAGGACAAAACAATCAATTTAATAGCAATTGGCGATGTAATGTGCCATAATACAAATTTCCAAACAGCATATAATTCTAGCACAAAAACTTATGATTTTATGCCAGCATTTGTTAATGTATCTAAATATATTGAAAAAGGAGATATTGCTATTGGAAACTTAGAAACAACTCTTACTGGAAAGGAAGTAGGATATTCGGGATATCCAACATTTAATTCTCCAGAAGAATTAGGAGTTGCCTTAAAAAATATTGGCGTAGATGTTGTTTCTACAGCAAATAATCATTGTATGGATAAAGGCACAAAAGGTGTAATAAACACTTTAGATAATTTAGATAATATTGGAATTAGTCATACAGGAACAAATAGAACAAAAGAGGAACAAGACACGATTTTAGTAAAAGATGTAAATGGTATGAAAGTAGCATTTTTAGCATTTACATATGGTACAAATGGAATTAATATTCCAAGTGAAAAAGAGTATTTAGTAAATCTAATTGATAAAGACTTTATTGTAGAACAAATAGAACTTGCAAAACAACAAAATCCAGATATTATTTGTGCAAGTATGCATTGGGGAATAGAATATGCTCAAAAGCAAAATAAAAATCAAGAAGAATTAGCAGATTTATTATTCCAAAATGGTGTAGATATCATAATTGGAAATCATGCTCATGTAATTGAGCCTATGGAAAAGAGAACAATAACACTTGATGATGGAACTGAAAAAGAAGTATTTGTAGTATATGCATTAGGAAACTTTATTTCTGGACAAGTAAAAGAACATACAAAAAGTACAGCAATACTTGACATGAAAATAACCAAAAAAGGTGAAACAGGAAAGCTTTCTATTGATAGTGTAGATTATGTTCCTGTATATTGTTATGATAGAGGAAAAGGAACTCAAAATAGATATATTTTATTAGATGTTAGAGCTGAAATGCAAGATTATGAAGATGGAAAAGGAAATATAAGCCAAAGCCTATATAATATCTTAAAAAAGGAACTTGCAAATACAGAAAAAGTATTAGGAGAGCCAATAAAATAAATTAAGATTGTTTTTGCTTAATACATTAGGTAATTGAACTATTTAGCAAAATTGTTTTAAATTAAAAAATCTTAAAAGTCCTAGAATACCAAAATAAAACACTTAAATAAAGAAAAAATAAAAAGTTGCACTTGCAACTTTTTATTTTTTGAAATTATTATTATACTTTATATACAGTTAAAAACAAAAGAGGTGATAATTTGAAAATCGCAGGATATGAAAAGTTAAGTTTACAAGACTTTCCTAATCATATATCTTGTATTATATTTACTCAAGGATGTAATATGAGATGTCCATTTTGCCAAAATTCGACATTAATTCCGCATAATTCAAATAATTTAATTAATGAAGAAGAAATATTAAGTTATTTAAAAGCACGAAAAAACATTTTAAATGGTTTAACAATATCTGGCGGGGAACCTACTTTACAATCTGATTTAGAAGACTTTATTGACAAGGTAAAAGAATTAGGGCTAAAAATTAAATTAGATACAAATGGATTAAATACAACAATTTTAAAAAATTTAATTAAAAAAAATAAAGTAGATTATGTAGCAATGGATATAAAAAACAATATTAACAAATATGGACAAACTTCAGGTGTTAGCAATATAATTATTCAAAATATTCTAAATAGTATAGAATTATTAAAAAATAGTAAAATAGAACATGAATTTAGAACAACAATAATTAGTGAACACCATACTTTACAAGATATATTAGAAATAATAAAGTTAATAGGAAGTAGTAAATATTATTTACAAAATTTTAAAAATAGTGAATATGTCCTGGATAAAAATTTAACAAGTTTTACAGAAGAAAAATTAAATTTATGGAATAAAATACTAAAAGACTATCCAAATGTTTATATAAGAGGATTAGAAAAGGAGTAAAAAATGTATAAAGTAAAAAAGAGAGATGGAAAAATAGTAAATTTTGAAATAGAAAAAATATCAAAAGCCATGAAAAAAGCTTTTGACGCAGTAAATACAAATTGTGATGATGATGTAATAGATTTTTTAGCACTTAAAGTTACAGCAGATTTTCAAAAGAAAGTTAGTAACAATATTATTACAGTAGAAGATATTCAAGATAGCGTAGAAAATGTATTAGTAAAAGGCGATTATACAGATGTTGCGAAAGCATATATTTTATATAGAAAAATGCATGAAAAAATGAGAAATGTAAAATCAACAGCTTTAGATTATAAAAAAGTTGTAGATAGTTATTTAAATGTTTCAGATTGGAGAGTAAAAGAAAATTCTACAGTAACATATTCTGTAGGTGGATTAATTTTAAGTAATAGTGGTGCAATAACAGCAAATTATTGGCTTTCAGAAGTATATGATGAGCAAATTGCTAATGCACATAAAAATTGTGATTTTCATATTCACGATTTATCAATGCTTACAGGATATTGCGCAGGATGGAGCTTGAAGCAATTAATAAAAGAAGGCTTAGGTGGTATACCAGGAAAAATTACATCTGCTCCAGCAAAACATTTATCAACTTTAACAAATCAAATGGTAAACTTTTTGGGAATTATGCAAAATGAATGGGCAGGAGCTCAGGCATTTTCATCATTTGATACATATTTAGCACCATTTGTAAAAAAAGATAATTTATCATATAAAGAGGTTAAACAAGCAATCCAATCTTTTATATACGGAGTAAATACACCATCTCGCTGGGGAACACAAGCACCATTTACAAATATTACTCTTGATTGGACTGTACCAAATGACCTAGCAGAATTAAATGCAATTGTTGGTGGAGAAGAACAAGATTTTAAATACAAAGATTGTCAAAAAGAAATGGATATGGTAAATAAAGCATTTATAGAAATAATGATAGAAGGAGATGCAAATGGAAGAGGTTTCCAATATCCAATTCCAACATACTCTATAACAAAAGATTTTGATTTTTCTGAAACCGAAAATAATAAACTATTATTTGAAATGACAGCTAAATACGGAACTCCATATTTTTCAAACTATATTAATTCAGATATGGAACCAAGTGATGTTCGTTCAATGTGTTGTCGTTTAAGACTTGATTTAAGAGAATTAAGAAAAAAGAGTGGAGGATATTTTGGTTCAGGTGAGTCTACAGGATCTGTTGGGGTAGTCACAATTAATATGCCAAGAATAGCTTATCTTGCTAAAGATGAAAAAGATTATTTTGAAAGATTATCTAACTTAATGGATTTAGCAGCTAAATCTCTAAAAATAAAAAGAAATGTAATTACCAAATTACTAGAAGAGGGATTATATCCATATACAAAAAGATATTTAGGAACATTTAATAATCATTTTTCAACAATTGGTTTAGTTGGAATGAATGAAGCATGCTTAAATGCAAATTGGATAAAAAAGGATTTAACTAATAAAGAAGCTGAAGAATTTACTAAAAAGACTTTAAACTTTATGAGAGAAAAATTATCAGATTACCAAGAAAAATACGGAGATTTATATAATTTGGAGGCAACACCTGCAGAATCTACATCATATAGGTTGGCAAAAAAAGATAAAGAACTTTACCCAGATATAATAACAGCATCAGATGATGAAACTCCATATTATACAAATAGTTCACATTTACCAGTAGGATATACAGATGATTTATTTAAGGCACTAGATATTCAAGATGAATTACAAACATTGTATACATCAGGAACTGTATTTCATGTATTTTTAGGAGAAAGAATTCCTGATTGGAAGGCATGTGCATCATTAGTTAAGAAAATTGCAGAAAATTATAAATTACCATATTATACAATGTCACCAACATATTCAGTTTGTAAAAATCATGGATATTTAAATGGTGAAGTTAAAGTATGTCCAATATGTGGTGAAAAAACAGAGGTTTATTCAAGAATAACAGGATATTATAGACCAATAAGTAATTGGAATGATGGAAAAGCTAAAGAATATGATATGAGAAAAGAATATGTAGTAAAACAGGAATTTGAAAACAATACAGAAACAATAAAAGAAAATGTTAATAAAGAACCAAAAACAAATGAAACAAATAAAGTATCAGGATATATATTATTTGGTACAAAAACCTGTCCTAATTGTAAAATAGCAAAAGAAAAGCTTAATGAAAAACATTTGGTTTATGAATATATAGATGCCGAAGATATGCCAGATTTAACACAAAAATATGAGATAATGTCAGCACCTACATTAATTAAACTAAATGATGACGGATTTGATAAAGTTGTAAATGCTTCAAATATTATAAACTTTGTTGACAATATAAAATTTAATTAGAGTTTTGGAGAAAAATATGCTTACAATAAATATTTTATGTGTTGGAAAAATTAAAGAAAACTATCTAAAAGAAGCCATTTTGGAGTATTCCAAAAGGCTTTCTAAGTATTGTAATTTAAATATAATAGAAGTTCAAGATGAAAAGGTTCCAGATAAATTAAGTGATAAAGTTGAGGAAAATATAAAAAGTATTGAAGCAGAAAGAATGTTAAAATATATAAAAAAAGATACTTGTTTAATAGCACTAGATTTAAAAGGAAAAGAGCTAAATTCTGAAGAGTTTTCAAAAGAAATTCAAAATATTTCACTAAATTATAGTTCCATAACTTTTGTAATAGGTGGAACACTTGGAATTGCTGAAACTATTTTAAGCAAATGTGATAAAAAAATTTGTTTTTCAAAAATGACTTTCCCACATCAATTAATTCGTGTGTTCTTACTAGAGCAAGTGTTTAGAGGATTTAAAATAGCAGGTGGGGAGACATATCATAGGTAAAAAAGTCAAGAAAAGCTTAGAATATTTCGAAAGAATATAATATTATAGTTGAATAAAAATATTAAAATATTACAATTATATTACATTTTTATTACAATCATATTACATTTTTATCAATGTAAAAAAATTATTGAAATAAAAAATTCTGTATGATAAAATTAAGAAAAACATTAAGAGAGACTAGATGTAATCTCTCATTAAAAAGGATAGGAGAAAATAAGATGAAACAAAAGTTAAACAAATTAATTTTATTATTTATCATAAGTTTAGTTATGATACTAGGTTTTTCTACAATTGTAAATGCAGCAGATGAGACTTTTAAATTAGATGATGAGACAATTGATATTATTTTAAATGGATCAAAAATACTTTTTTATGAAAACAAGCCAACAGGTGAAAATATTACTTGGAGTAGTGCTGATAGTAGTATTGCAAGTGTAGATTCAGAAGGAAAGGTTACAGCAAATGCTATAGGTACAACAACAATAACTGCAACTGTAGGTACACAAACAGATTCTTGTACTGTAAATGTTATATATTATGGTTATTTAAGTAAAGAGCCAATTGATGAGGTAAGATTAGTTATTGGTGAATATGAAAGCAAAACAGTTTCAGTATCTGTTCGTGATGCAAGCAATAAAGAAGTAGCTAATCCAAAAGTAGAATGGAAAAGTGAGAATGAAAATATTGCAAAAGTTGATAATACAGGAAAAATTACAGCAGTAAATGTAGGAACTACTAAAGTTACAGCAAAAGTGCCTGGAGCAGAAACTTATTTTGATGTAATTGTAACTAAAGCACCAGAATTTACAGACTTTTCAAATGCAAAATTTGAATGGAGTCAATTAGTTAAATTAAAGATATCAAATTTTACAAATAGCGAAAAACATTTGAACTATTATTACTGCATTACCAAAAATAGTGAAAAACCAAAATTTGAAATATCTGCAAATGGTGGTGTTAATTTGACATCAAACGATTCAGATTGGAAATTAATGGAGGAAAAAGATATTTCACTTTATTTAGAAAAATATGTTGAATTAAATCAAGATTTATATTTTTGGGTGATAGAAGAATTAAGATACAATGATGATTATAGTGTTGGATATAAGGATGATAATGAAAATTACATTAAGTACAAAACAGGGGTAGTAGTATCTGGAAAAAAATTGGAAAGACCAAAATACCCGGTTTATGCAGAAATGTTTTTTGCTACTATGTTAACCGATGATACTTCTCAACTAGTTTTTAGAATTCCTACTGGACATGAGACCATAAGAAAATTTACATTAAAAATTGGAAAAATTACAGATACTAATATATTAAATGGTATAAAAAATAATCAAGGAGAAGCTTGGAATTCTTTATTAGAATATTCAAAAAATTCAAATGCAATATATAATAATAAACTTTCAACAACCAATAAAGGAAATGCTTCTTATAAAACTAGTGACGGTGCAGAAAAGATAAATCTTGAATTAGAAAATGATGCATATTATTATATGTATGTAGTTTTTGATGATGAAAATGGCAAGTATTATCCAGCTTCAGGTTTAACAATTGCAAAAGCAAGTACATATGAAGATGGAGCATGGTATATGTTTTTCTTAGGAGATGATAAATTTAAATGGGATGAGTTTGGAATAGCTAAAGTAGGTACAGATAAAGTAGATAATACTGTTATAGATGGACCAAAACAATTGCCATACACTGGAATAAAGACTGCTGGAATAGTTTTACTTGTAATGATAGGAAGTGCAATTTTCTTTAATGTTAAAAATAATAAATATAAAGGAATATAATTGGTAAAAGCAAGGAGTACAGTCCTTGCTTTTTTTTAATAAAGATGTTAAAATAAATAATAGCTAACCTAAAGGAGTAATAATGTTTAAATTAGTATCAAATTACAAACCAACTGGCGATCAGCCAGAAGCAATAGAATATTTAAGTAATGGAATAAAGTCTGGAAAGAAATTTCAGACTTTATTAGGTGTAACACGGAAGTGGAAAAACTTTTACAATGGCAAACATAATTGAAAAAGTACAAAGGCCAACACTAGTTTTAGCACATAATAAAACTTTAGCTGGACAATTATATTCGGAATTTAAAGAATTTTTTCCAGAGAACAGAGTAGAGTATTTTGTGTCATACTATGATTACTATCAGCCAGAAAGCTATATAGCTCAGTCTGATACATATATAGAAAAAGATGCATCAATAAATGATGAAATAGATAAATTACGCCATTCAGCAACACTTTCATTATTTGAAACCAGAGATGTAATTGTTGTGGCTTCTGTAAGCTGTATTTATGGTTTAGGAGACCCAATAGATTACCAAGAAATGATGATGTCTTTAAGGCCAAATCAAAATGTCTCTCGTGATAGAGTTATGAAAAAACTTGTTACAATGCAGTATTCAAGAAATGAAATAGACTTTAAAAGAGGTACTTTTAGGGCAAAAGGTGATATTTTGGAAATTTATCCTTCATCAACAAGTGAAGCAGCTTTAAGAATAGAATTTTGGGGAGATGAGATTGAAAAAATCTCAGAAATAAACCCATTAACAGGAAAGCCAATTGGTACAAGAAACCATGTGCTTATTCCACCTGCTTCACAATATGTAACCTCAAAAGAAAAAATGGATAGAGCAATTATCACAATTGAACAAGAACTTGAAGAAAGAATAAAATATTTTAAAGAGCAAAATAAATTAATAGAAGCTCAGCGTATAGAAGAAAGAACGAATTTTGATATAGAAATGATGAAGGAAACTGGATTTTGCCAAGGAATAGAAAACTATTCAAGACATATGTCAGGAAGAGAGCCAGGTTCACCACCATATACATTATTTGATTATTTTCCAAAAGATTTTTTACTTTTAATAGATGAATCACATGCAACAATTCCACAAGTTAGAGCTATGTATAATGGAGATAAATCTAGAAAAGATTCTCTAGTAAATTATGGATTTAGACTACCTTCAGCTTATGACAATAGACCACTTAAATTTAATGAGTTTGAGCAAAGGATAAATCAAGTTATATTTGTAAGTGCAACACCTGCAGATTATGAAAAAGAGCATGCCAAAGACAATGTAGTTGAACAAATAATAAGGCCTACTGGTTTGTTAGATCCAAAAATTGAGGTTAAACCAGTTACAAATCAAGTAGATGATTTAATCGAACAAATCAGAATTAGAACAGAAAAAGGGGAAAGAGTGCTTGTTACAACTTTAACCAAAAAACAGGCAGAAGATTTAACTGCATATTTAAAAAGTCTAGATATAAAGGTAAATTATATGCATTCTGATACAAAAGCTCTAGAAAGAATGGAAATAATAAGGAATTTAAGACTTGGAGAATTTGATGTTTTAGTTGGAATAAATCTTTTAAGAGAAGGATTAGATATTCCAGAAGTATCATTAGTTGCAATATTAGATGCCGACAAAGAGGGATTTTTACGTTCAGAAAGGTCATTAATACAAACAATAGGAAGGGCAGCTCGTAATACAGATGGAACAGTTATAATGTACGCAGACGAGCTAACAGAATCAATGGAAAAGGCAATATCAGAAACAAACAGAAGACGTAAAATTCAGATGAAATATAACGAAAAACATGGAATAACTCCAAAAACAATTCAAAAATCAGTACGAGATTCTATAAAAGCTGTTCAGACAGAAGATATAGAAGTAGAATTTAAAGGAAACGAAGATGAAGACATAAAAGACACGATATCTAGATTAACAGACAAAATGCTAGAACATGCAAGCAAGATGGAATTTGAGCAAGCGGCAGAACTAAGAGACAAAATAAAAGAACTAGAAAGATTAGTATAAAAATGAGTTAATAAATATGGAGTAATATTTTAGGAGTGAAAAATGGACATTGAAGAAAACTATTTTAAAAAATACATTATAACAGCAATTGCACCAGATGGTAGTATAATAAATGTGGAAAAAGATGAATCAGAAGAATATCATTATCAATCATATATACGACTAAATAATAAATTAGGAGGAATTATTGGTTATATTGATAAAAAGATACATTCTTCATACACTTTACCAAATATAGTGGCTAAATTAGGTTATATAAATATATATCCTGAGATTGTATTGGATGATGTAGAAACAACTGGAGTTGCACCAGAAGATTTTGAATGTGTTATTTTTCCATATAAACCTACTAAATCTCAATTAGAATGTTTAATTAAATTGTACAAAGAATTAGAACAATGTAAAAATGTATCTTTTTTTAAAAATCCATCTATAGAAAATGAGCTAAGATATCAAGATAAAGAGAAAAATTTAGAAAAATTGAAAAAATATGTTCAACAATTAATGGATGAATTAGACAAAGATATTGAAAATAATAGAAGTTATACAGATGAACAAAAAGAAGACTAGAAATAGTCTTGGAAGTGTCAATGGGGACGGACCTTTTTGACAACCTTGTCAGTGGGGACGGACCTTTTTGACAACTTCAAAAAAAATATATATTTTCGACAAGTTTTGACAAACTTTTTAAAAAAGACATGGTATAATGTATAAAAATTATATCATGTTTTTTTAGTTCAAACAAAATAAAAAAGGAGTTAATAATGTCAAGACAAGCAAGAAATCAGCTTAAAACTAATTTATTTCATATTATGGTTCAAGGAATTAATAAAAGTTATATATTTAACGATTCAATTGACATAAAATACTATATAAAATTGTTATATGAATTTAATAGTCAACATAATATACAAATAATAGCTTATTGTGTTATGAATAATCATACTCACATTTTAATTAAATGCGAAAAGATTAATGAACTGAGCAAATATATGAAAATGGTAAATGTAAAATTTAGTAGGTATTACAATAAAAAGCATAATAGGGTTGGATATGTTTTCAGAGATAGATTTAAGTCACAAGGGATATATTCCGAAAAGCATATGTATAATTGTATAAGATATATATATGAAAATCCTGTAAAAGCAGGGATATGTAAAAAGCCTGAAGAGTATCCATATTCAAATTATAGTATAAATAAAAAAATTGATATATATAATAACGAAGATAATTGGGCTTTTATAGATACTGAAGAGGATACTAACAGGTGTTGTGAAGTTATGTTAAAAGAGATATTAAAAAAGAATAATATTGATTTTGTTGAGTTGAAAAATAATAGAGATATCTTATATGATATTGTAAAAATAATGTCTAAAAGATATAATTATTCATTGAGAAAAATATCTGAAAAATTGGGGATAGGGAGAGAAAGCATTAGAAAATTGAACATAAAATGAAAGAAAAGTGTTATAGTTTAAAAGTTTTCTTAAGGAATTATTTAATATTTAAAAAGAGAAAATTATTATGCAGAAAAAGTTGTCAAAAAGGTCCGTCCCCACTGACAAAGTTGTCAAAAAGGTCCGTCCGAGACCACTGAAAAAGTGGCACTAATTTTTAGATTATAATCAAAAAAATTACT
>CAMIVO010000045.1 GCA_946401865.1 uncultured Clostridia bacterium | reverse complement strand
GGACTTCCAAAACTACCATGTATTAACATATAATTATTCATAATCTATTCACCTTTCTTTTTATATTTCAAACCATTCGCCTTCACTTACTATTTTTATGTCTTTATCATTAATGAAAATAGCACTACTATCATCTAAGGCATATAATTTTTTTCCATCAATCTTCTTTAAATTTTTACTTGAATTCACTAGATTTTCTTTTCTTATTTTTGGAAAATATTCATTATTCAAATGTGGTATAAATTGAAAATCTACAAATCCTAATCCATCTTCTGGAAATTCTTTCACATATTCATCAAATAATTCTTGACATGAATTATAAACTGTTGGACATAAGACACAACTTCCAGCACTGGCTCCAATCCAAATTCTAGTTTCTAATAATTTTTTCAAATGTTCTTCCAACCCTGATGAATTAATACACTTTCTTAACCATTGTGTGTTTCCACCTTCAAAATAAAAAACATCAGCCCATTCAAATCTATGTATAAAATTTTCTATACTAATTCCATTAATATCGCATACATCTATTATAAAGCCTAAATTTCTTAAAGTTATTAAATCTTCTATAAGCCATTCGTTCATATCTCCGCCTTCATAATTAGAGGCAGTTGTGCAAAATAGCATTTTTAAACCTTTGAAGTCTTTTCCAATAATATTTCTTAATTCGTTTTCTATGCTTTTATTTGATATACCTCCAGAAGTTAATACTAGTTTCATAATTCATCTTCCTTTCTATTTTGCTAAGTCTCTATCTAATAGTACCTGTTTTCCACAAATTGTGTATATATAATTTTTTATTTCATCTCTTGAATTTGATAAATCTTTTACTTCGCTTGACATATAAACACTCCTTCTAGTTAAAACATTCCATGCGATATCACCTGTATTTTTTCTAAATTGTGATGGTAAGAAAATAATTTGTGCTCCATTTTTTCCCATGAAAGAAAAAGCTCTGATAAGCAAATTATATCTGGCTTTTCTTTTACAGCTTCCTTCAATTGTATAAATACTTTTTCTTCATTTTCTTGTTTTGACCATTAGATTCTGTTTGTATTAAACTAACTCGCATTCAAATTCTCCTATTTATATTTTATTTTATGATGTATTTTGGAAAAGAAAAGCCTTTCAAATTTCCATAATTATAATATGAATAAATCATAAACTAAAACATATAATATAAATGTCAGTAATATTTGACAAGTTAAATATTATATGTTACAATATATTTAACTTAACCCTCTACTACTTTAATAGTAAGACGGGAGCCTAAATGATTTTTGGGAGCTATAACAGCTCCCCTTTATTATTTAGTAAAAAACTTTATAATTTGTTCATCAATTAAATCCAGGGATTGACTTGATATTTTGACATTTCGTCTTACAACATCTTTATAAATTCTTTGTTTACTTATTGTAGTTATTTGGTTAATTAATACAATACTATCTTTTTTCATTTTTGAAATTTCTTGTTCCATTTTTTCGATATATTTTCGTTCTTTTTCTATTATGTTTTGTATATTAATAGGAATATCTTCTATTTTTTCTAATTCGTTTAATATTTGTTGAAGTTTTTCCTTTTCTTTCTCAATCTTTGCTTGAAATGTATTATATAATTCTTTTCCAAGATTCACAGTAGACAAATCATATCTTTTATCATCTTTTCTTGAAGTAAGTGGTACTACATTTAATGTACCATTTCTTGTATTATCATATTTATTTAATACAATACAATAATGTAATCCTCCTAATTCATTACCTATATTAAATCCTAGATTTACTTTTATAACATCTCCACGAGAATATACTCCAGATTTTGCTATATTAAATGTTCTTTCTTGATCATGATATTCTGCAAAATCTTTTATCCAATATGCTAATAAATCACTTTTTTTATATTCATTTAATTCTATATGTGTTAAAAAAGATAAATCTAATCTTGTTAAAGAATTGTCTTTATGAATAATAGCATTATTCTTTAATTCCATTTCTTCTTCGTTCATGTTATCAACTCCTAGTATTCTTCATAATGTAATTATAGCAAACAATTGTTTAAAAGCAATAGTCTTTTTAGATTTTTATTCCTCATTAACATCAATTAATGAAAACACTTCTATATTATCATTTAATTCAACAATATTCATTATAACTCCTTCGCCTACAACAATACCTCCTAAGTCTTTAATTGCTTTACTTATTGAATTTAAGGTATTTCCTGTAGCATAGATATCATCAATTATATAAAACCTTTTATTTCTATATTCTTCATTAACCAATTTTGGTAATTCTAATATATCTTTTCCATATTCTTTCTCATATTCAAAACTAGATTCAACAGTTGTTGGAGGTAGCTTTCCTTTCTTTCTTACTGGAATACACCCTGCATTTATTTTAATTGCAATAGCAGATCCTAATAAAAATCCTCTAGCTTCAGGTGCCACTATATTCCTCATATTTCAAATATTCTAATAATGTTTTTATTGTTTTTTCACAAGAACTAATATACATTTTTTCATTTACTGTGTGAAAGTCTTCTATTACACTTCCAATACTAATTATATCCATATTATTAGTTCTTTTCATTATTGAACTACACTCTAGTCCTCCATGAGCAATGTCAACAATTGGAGTACTTCCATTAACTCTATAATACGCCTTTTTAAAATCATCTAATAATTTAGATTTTTCATTCGGTATCCATGCTGAATCTTGATATATTTCCATCTCTAAAACAATACAATTGATGTTCTTTAGCAAATCCTTCAAGAAAGCTCGCAAATTTTCCTTCTTTACCAGATTCTCTTGGAATTTCAGATATTTTATAAAATAGTTCTAAAAATCTATTCATTATTGTTTCCATTTGTTACCTCACTACATATTAATTAGTATTACTCATTATAATTCTCATGATTTTTAGTTCTTTGATTCGATTAGCTCTTTAATTTCATCTCTAACAAATTCCCATCTATTTCTCATAAACATATTATCTTTATATATTTTTTCAATTTCATCATATGTTGCAAACTTTATATCAGAAACTTCGCTTTCTCTAAGTTTTATGTCTTTTATATCAACATCTTGTTTTACTAAATATACATCTAGCCACAAATTAGAAAGTCTATATCTTTTTATTTTTTTAGCACTTTCCATATTTAGCTTTATTCCAAGTTCTTCAACAGATTCTCTTTGCAATGCTTCTAAAATTTTTTCATCATTAATTACAGATCCCCCAACTGTCATTGACCACATATTAGGTTCCCATTTTTTAAATGGCGCTCTTTTTTGTATTAAAATTTTATTATCTGAATTTATAATCCAGGCATCTACACCTTGATGAAATGCATTTTCTTCCCATGCTCTTTTATCATCTTTATCTACTTTCATCCCTGTATAATTTCCATCTTTATCATATATTTTCCATAATTCCATAAATCAATTTCTCCTATTTCTATACTATAAATTTAATTTTGACTCTTTTTCATTAATATATAAAAACATCATTTTAATTTCCAAACTTCTCCATTAATATTCCCTATAAGTGCCATAATAGATGCATCTCTAATTAAATCTATTCTTGAATTATTAAATAATCTTATTTATAATTTTCACTACTTATAACTTCAATTCCATTCTCTAACAATAATTCTGCTAATATACCATTTCCATCTACAAGTTTTCTATCAAAGTTTCCACTATACACTTTACCAATTCCACAAGAAGGACTTCTTGCTTGAAGTATAGCTTTTTTTATATTTAATCTTTTTGCAAATTCTAAAACTTCTTTTGCACCTCTCTTAAAATTATCAGTTACATCATTATTTTGATCATCAAAAACATGCTTTTCACCATCAATAACTTTAATCTCAGCTGGATTTCTTGGCGTTTTTAAGCCTCCTAGCTGTTCTGGGCAAATTGGAATAGCTTCTCCTTTTTTCACTAATTCAAATATTTTTTGATTATGATTGTTATCTCCACTATATTTACAATTTATTCCTGCTAAACAAGCACTCACTAAAATCATATATTTGACCTTCTTTCTATTATTTTTTAAATTTGGGACCCGGTCCTTTTTTAAATTAGGTAATCACTAACTATAATACTTTTTTCTTTTTCATCTATTGTAACATTAGCTCCAATTGGTATTATGCTATTTGCATGTTTATGCCCAAAATCATTTGTTTTTACAACTGGAATATTGGCATTTATTTTTCTTAATTCTTTAACAATATCATATTTATTGTTTTCTGCAAATTGTAATTGATAGATATATCCAAAAACAATTGTATTTGTTAATACTCCCATTTGATTAAGTTGTTCTAACATAGAATTCCATTCAATAATATCTGAATGATATCCTTCTAAAAATAATACTGAATCTTTTAAATCTGGCATATATTTAGTTCCTGCTAATTTTAGCAAACATCTTAAATTAGTTCCATAAGTTTTCCCGCTTCTTTTTTCTGCTAAATTGTAGAAATCTCTATTATCATAAGGAATAATTGTATTATTTCCATTAAATAATTTGTCAATTATTTCATTTTTATCATAATCAGTTAAATCTTCTTTTCCAAACCAAGTGTAATCTTGGCAATGAAAAGTAATTAGATCTGTCATTTTATTAATTGCGCAAAGCAAAACAGTAATATCACTATATCCTAAAAATATTTTAGGATTTTTTTTGATATTTTCATAATCTATGTATGGTAATACTCCATTTGCCATATTTCCGCCTTTTATTGTAAAAATTGCTTTAACTTCTTTATCACTAAACATATCATTTATGTCAGAAGCTCTTTGCGAAGGCGTTCCTGCACAATATTCTTTGTCAGAAAACAAGTATTTACCGAATTTTACTTTTAAACCTATACTTTCAAAAAATTTAGTTGCATTTTCTAAATATACTCTATCTTCTTTATATAGTGCTTTATCTGGAGCAATAACACCTATTGTATCTCCTTGTTTTAATCTATTTGCTAACATCTAAACTCTCCTTCTACATTTTTTATAAATTATTTAGATTTTTAATATTTTGATTACATCTTCAAAACTTGAGTTATTTGTCAAAACAACATCAAAATTAGAATTATATTTTTCCAGATTTTTTTCTATCCCTTTATCTTCATCCAAAAATCCAATTGTTATAGTATCTATTAATTTATCTTGTGAAACCATTTTAATATCTTCTACCATATCTCCCAATAATACTATATTTCCCCTATTTTCAATCATTTTGTTTGTTTTTTTAGAAAAAGCTATTTGGTTTTTATTATAAGGGGTAACATTATAAATATGATTTCTTTGTTCAGTGTAATCAAAATAATTACCATATATTTCTATATTATCATAATAGCAATTATGCACTCTTAGGACTTTTTCTAGTACATTTTTTATACTACAAGATATTATGATTACAGGAATATGTAGTTCATACATTTTTGCAAAGAATTCTTTTGAATTATCACGAAAAATTAAAGTTTTTTCTCTAATAGCTGAATCTATTATCATATCGTTCAAATTATAATCCTCTTGTAACTTCATATATGCTCTAAATTTATCTTCATAATATTTTATTTTAAGCTTGTCATCACCATCTGGCAATTTTCTGTCATGTATTTCATCATATTTTTTTCTAAAATCCGGACCTAAATAATTCGAATAATATAACACCTTCCAACAACTTATGCTTCCACCTTTTGTTATTGTTCTATCAAAATCAATTAAAACATAAAAGTTATTTTTATTTAGTTTAATTTCGTTCAGTTTATTAGAATTTATGTATTGCATATCATTTTCTCCTTTACTTTAACATATACTAGCACTTACTCTTCTTCATATAATTTGCATTGTTCTCTAGTCCAAGCAGGAGTACATATTATTGCTAGTTTAAAATTACCATTCCAATAGTATATTTCTTTTTTATCTATGTAAATAATATCGCCTTTTTCAAAATTAATCGGCTCATTTTCTTTTTTATTTATAGAACCTCGTCCTTCTAAAATATAGCATAATTCTTCACACTCCAAATTTGAACAATATCCTTTGGTTGGATATCTTCCTGTTATTGCATTTATACAAAAATCTATATTTTTTTCATTTAAAGCCATACTGTAATCTAAAACAGTGCTTGTACTAGCATACTCAGACTTCTGCGCATCTTTTTCTTTTACAATTTTCATCTCATTTTCCTCCTAAAATGTTCCTTTTTTTGGAAGGTGTCCCCATAATGTTTTTTTCAAATCAAAATATGATGAATTGTCTGTGCAAACTATATCATAGAATGCTTTATAATCTTCTATTTTTTCTTCTATGTTTTCATCCAAAAATCCTATTTTAAATATATTTTTTTCATTATTAGCCATTTTTATATCATATAAATTATTTCCAAAAAGTAATATATTTTTTATATTTGAAATCTTTGCTTTAAGATCATCTGACATTATTATTTCGTTTTTGTTTAATGGATGTATCAATTCTTTGCTTTTTGTTCCAACTATTTTTTCATTTTCATATTTTAGAAAATTCGAATAAATATAGATGTTTTCATAATTAGATTCTTCATTTATTAGAGCTTGTTCTATAATATCTCCTACTCCCGCTGAAATAATTATTACAGGAATACTCTTTTCATACATATCTTTTAAAAACTCTTTTGCTCCATCTCTAAATGGCAAATATTTAACAGTATCAGCCGAGTTTTGAATTATTTCTTTTGTAATACTATACTTTTCTAATGTTTTTATATTATTTTTATACCATTCTTCCATAATTTTACTTTTTTCTTCTATCGATATCTCATTATTTAATTCATATTTATGGTAATAATTATAAATCTTTGTACATTCTTGTATAAATTCATCTGGTACTTTTTCATTTTTAAAAATACTTGCCCAAGTACTATTATTAGCCCCTTTAGTTATAGTTCCATCAAAATCTGTTAATATATAAAAATCAGTGTTTAATATATTTTTTAGTTGTTCTATTTTATCTTTATTATATTTTTTCATTAGCATCTCCCTTATCATTATAAATTTTCCACATCTGATACACCAACTCTGTATTCAATGTTTTCCATAATTGGAAATATCTTTTTTACTCTTTTTAATGTAAGCATGGTTTGTGGTGATACCCATCCTTACAAAAAAGTGTATCACAAAATTATTACTGCACCTATTATTGCAAAAATAAATCCAAGTATTTTAAGTCCTGCTGTTGCTTGATTTTGATCTCCAAATCCAAACCATTTTTCACTTAATAATCGTGCATCATAAATAAAAACTGCTCCTGTTAAAATAATTATTGTTGCAATTACTTTAATAACTATATATTTCATGTTATTTTCCTTTCTATCATCAATCATAATTCTAAGTAATTATTACTCATACTATCTGACACTTGTGATACTGTAATGTTTTTATTACTTTTCATTTCTAAATAACTCAGCGGACTATCATAAGTTGTTTGAGATATTCCTGGTTTATTACTTTTATTTAAAGAAATAAATTGTTCTTCTGATAGTAGCATTTGATCAAATGATTTATTCTCTAATATGGCCTTTTGAGATCCTACAAGATCAAAATAATACCAATTTTCCCCAATTTTTATTTGATTGAATGCATGGTCTGTAGAAGAACATATAAAAATACACTTAATACCTCGACACTCGCATAAGTTTCTAAGTAATTCGGCATATCCTGAACATACTGCTTTTCCTTCTAATAATGGTCCAATTAAATTGTTTGCAAAAATTCTGTTTTCTCTGCCATAACCATATTCTACCATATGAGCTATTTTTTTACATATTTGTTCTAATACTTCAAATTCATTGCTTCTATCTTCATTTACTATAGGTATGCTTTCTAAAATATTATCTATTTTGTTTTTTATCTTTAAAAAAGTTAATTTATCATATAATGTATGAGTCATTGCATTTTTATTTAGATTTGGAGATATTAGTACTGCCTCAGTTTCATCTTCTATCTCGTCTGCAACACTTTCTACTGTATTTATTGTTTCTTTTTTCACATGGTTAAATATGTTTACAATATATTCACTTTCCACACATCCATTTTTTAATGAATATCTATACCACTTTTCTGCTTCTACAAAATTCTGTTCTACACCTACCCCATGTAAAAAAAAGCTTCCTAAATATTTTTGTGCTTCTGCATGTTCTTGTTCTGCCGCCTTTTCTATCCATTTTACTCCTTCTTCATAATTTTGTTCTAATCCTAATCCCTCAATACATAGACATCCCAAATTAAATTGTGCGTCTGCACATTCTTGTTCTGCTGCCTTTTTTATCCATTTTACTCCTTCTTCATAATTTTGTTTTACCCCTAATCCTTCTAAATATAAGTATCCTAAATTATTTTGGGCTATTAAATATTCCTGTTCTGCTGCCTTTTTTATCCATTTTGCTGCTTCTTCATAATTTTTTTTTACTCCTAATCCATTTAAAAGCATGAATCCCAAATCGTTTTGTGCTTTAGCATCTCCTTGATTTGCTTCTGTTATGCATCTTTCTATGTCTATTATTGTTTCATTATTCATATGTTATTATCCTCATTTCTAATTATATTTTCAAATATAATTATGCTATTTGCTTGTTGTCAAAGATTTTCGGCATCGATGACAATACTAAGTTCCAAAAATCTCCAGTACTTGTGGAACAGTACTTTAACCTTCAAAACCTATATCTCAATTTTTCCTGTAAACTTTGTTTTTATCAGGTTATTTAATCTTAAATTTTTTTCTTGTTCTAATTTTGGATCTTCTATAATTATTTGATTTGATAGTCTTTGTACTCTTTTTAAAACATCTATATCTTCAAATAAATTTGCTATTTTCATTTCTGGAATTCCGGTGCTGTGCTGTTCCAAAAAAATCTCCTGAACCTCTTAGCTCTAAATCTTTTTCAGAAATAATGAATCCATCATTTGTCTGGCACATTATTTTCATTCTTTCTTGAACAACTTTTCCTCTTCCTTCAAATTTTAAAATACAATATGACTGATATTCTCCACGTCCTACTCTTCCTCTTAGCTGATGAAGCTGAGCTAAACCAAATCTTTCTGCATTTTCTATAACCATAATATTAGCATTTGGAACATCTACCCCTACTTCTATAACCGTTGTAGAAATTAAAATATCTATTTCTTTGTTTTTAAATTTTAGCATTATTTCATCTTTTTCTTTTGGTTTCATTTTTCCATGTAAAAATTCTACTCTAAATTGTGGAAATGTTTCTTTTTGTAGTTTTTCTGCAAGCTCTGTAACAGATTTTAAATCCATTTCTTCATTTTCTTCTACTAATGGGCAAACAATGTAACACTGTCTGCCTTGTTCTATTTGTTTTGTAATAAATGCATTTATTCTGTTTTCCATATCTTTTCCAACTGCAAATGTATCTATCTTTTTCCTATTTGGAGGAAGTTCGTCTATAATTGATATATCCAAATCTCCATATAAAATTAAAGCTAAGGTTCTTGGAATAGGTGTTGCAGACATAACTAATACATCCGGATTATTTCCCTTTGCAGAAATTTTCGCTCTTTGTTTTACTCCAAATCTATGTTGCTCATCTGTTACAACAAGTCCTAAATTTTTAAATACCACATCATCTTCAAGCATTGCGTGTGTTCCAATTAAAATATCTATTTCACCATTTTTAAGTCTTTCTTTTAATTCTTGCTTCTTCTTTTTTGTAATTGCTGAAATTAAAAGTTCTATTTTTATTCCAAATTGATTTAATGTTTTTTGAAAGTTTTCAAAATGTTGAGTAGCTAAAATTGCGGTTGGTGCCAAGATTGCAGCTTGATAACCAGATTTTACAGCTTTATATGCTGAAATTTCAGAAACTACCGTTTTTCCAGAACCAACATCACCTTGAAGTAGCCTATTCATTGGCTTTGAACTTTCCATATCCAAGTCTATTTCTTCTAGTACCCTAAGTTGAGCTCTAGTTAATTTAAATGGTAATGTATTTATAACATCACTCATTTTAACATTTTTATCAAATTCTATTCCTTTTTCATCGTTTTTATAGTTTTCTTTTATTTTTAAAAGTGCAAGTTGAAAGCTTAATAGTTCTTCAAACACCAATCTATATCTTGCTTTTATAAAGTCTTGCTTATTATCTGGAAAATGAACTTTTTTCATAGCGTTGTTTATATCCATTAATTTAAATTGTTCTAAAATATAGTCTGGCAAAGTTTCTTCTAAATTTCCATATGCCTCATTTACACCATTTTCGATTATTTTTCGAATTGTATTTTGTGTAATTCCATATGTTAATGGATAAATTGGGATAATCTTTCCTGTGTTTTTATTTTCCCCAGATTCATCAAAAATTGGAGATTTCATTTCATATCTTCCAAGTTTAATTTCTACTTTTCCATAAAAATTATATGTATGACCTATTTTTATCACATTCTTTAAGTAGCTTTGATTATACCAAATAATAGTACATGGATTTTCTCCGTCTCGAATAACAAGCTTGTACATTTTTAGTCTTCTTGCAAAAATTTCTTGAACTTTTGTAATTGCAACACCTTTAATTAAAGCTTCTTCACCATCTATACAGTCTGAAAGTTTTTTAGCAATACCTCTATCTTCATAGTTTCTTGGAAAGTATGATATTAAATCTTGAAGAGTATTTATATTTAATTTATTTAATAATTTAACTCTTGTAGGTCCAACATTTTTGATATATTGGACTTGTTTATTTAAATCTATCATACTTACTCCTTTTCTTATTTGAGAAGTTGTCAATGGGGACGGACCTTTTTGACAATCAAATTTTTAGTAGCTTAAAATTCAGTGCATCTGCACTTACCAATTTAAATTCTATTCCATCTATGTTTCCTTCGACCGCTTCTTCTATTGATTTACCGTGTAAATGTGCATAATAGCATCTTTTTATATTATATTTTTTCAAAATTTTCATAAATCCTGTATTTATATTTTCTTTAATTATTGGAGGATAATGCATAAATACTATTATTTCCTTATTTCCATCTACATTTTTTGATATAGCATCTTTTATTCCTAGCTCAAGTCTTAGTTCTTCTCGTGCTAATATTTTTTTTGAATTTTCGGTATCTAAATGATGTAATGACCAGCCTCTTGTTCCACATATTATTTTATTTTCAACTTCTATACTATTTGTTTGAATAAAATCTATATTATCAAAACTGTTTTCTTTTAGAAAGTTTTTCATATTAGTAATTGTAGTCCACCAATATTCGTGGTTACCTTTCAGCATTATTTTTTTTCCTGGTAAACTACATAAATATTCAAAATCTTTATAAGTATCTTTTAAATGCATTGCCCATGAAAAATCTCCAGGATGTATTACAGTATCTTCTTCTTTTACTTTTGATGTCCAATCCTGTTTTATTTTTTCTTCGTGATTTTCCCAATTATCACCAAATATATTCATTGGTTTTGGATCATTAAATGATAAATGTAAATCACCTATTGCATATATTGCCATTAATTCTTACCTCCTACATCCTACTTTATGCTTCTTACATTAACAACTCTTTAAATTTTAAGATTAGGTATAGCATTTAAATTTAGTTCATCCCTTTTTCCATTTATGAAATTATAATATCCTGCACTTGCTATCATTGCAGCATTATCTGTACATAATTTCATATCTGGCATATAAGTTTTTATTTCTTTTTCTTCTAACTTTAAAATTTCATTTCTTATAAATTTATTTGCAGAACATCCTCCACCCATTGCTAAAGTTTTCATTCCAGTTTGTTCTAAAGCATCTGTTATATTTCTCATTATCATTTTAACTACAGCATCTTCAAAACTAGCACATAAGTCTGCTTTATTTAAATCTTTTGTATTGTGATTTATATTTATCACAGCTGTTTTTATTCCACTGAAACTAAAGTCTAATGAGTTTTCAAAATGTGTTGTAGGAAGTTTAATTGTAGGTTTACCTTCTAATGCCAATTTATCTACCTTTGGTCCACCAGGATAACCAAGTCCAACTACTCTTGCAACTTTATCAAATGCTTCACCTATTGCATCATCTCTAGTTTTTCCTAAAATCTCAAATTCTGTATAATCAGTTACTTTTATAATTTGAGTGTTTCCTCCTGATATTAACAAACATAAAAATGGTGGCTTTAGATCTTTATGTGTAATATAATTTGCTGCTATATGTCCATGTATGTGATTTACACCAACTAGTGGTTTATTTATAGCATAACTAAGTGCTTTTCCATAAGATACTCCTACTAAAAGTGCGCCTACTAAACCAGGCCCATATGTAGGTGTTACAACATCTATATCATTAAATGTAACATTTGCCTCTTTTAAAGCATATTTTACGACTCTGTCAATTGCTTCTATATGATTTCTAGATGCAATTTCTGGCACAACTCCACCATATTTTTCGTGTATAGGTATTTGTGTGTCTATTATATTTGATAATATTTCTCTTCCATTTTTTACAACTGAAGCTGATGTTTCATCACAGCTTGTTTCTATTCCAAGTGTTAGTATATCTTTCATAAAATCCCTTCTTTCGCATTTATTTTACTAAAAAATACAAAAAATAGCAAGTGTTTACTTGCTATTTCTTTATGGTAATATTGAAATAATTATCTATCTTCACCAGCTTCTCTTTCTTTTCCTTCTTCTCTTTCTTTTCCTTCTTCTCTTTCTTCTCCTTTTTCTATAGGACCAAACATTTTCATATCTTCTTCAGATATTTTTATTTCAACTGTGTTTGCATCTGGATTTTCCTGCCATTCTTTAGTTACTGGATTAAAATAACGATCTTCACTCATATCCATTATCTCCTTTCATTATATAAATTTATTATACCATAAGAAAAAAAGTCTGTCAATCTTCTATAATTTTCAATAGTGTAAAATGGTTTCGGAATATACAAAAAGAAAGTCCTTTGATATAATAAA
>CAMIVO010000044.1 GCA_946401865.1 uncultured Clostridia bacterium | reverse complement strand
AAATTATTTAAGACTTTTTCAGTGGTCTCGGACGGACCTTTTTGACAACTTTTTTCATTGGGGACAGACTTATCTTTTGCTATTGCTATTTTGCTAAAAATGTAGTACAATGCTAACATAAATTAAGTGGGGACAAAAGAACCGGTACCAATAGACCCAAAGACCCAAAGACCCAAAAAAGAAGTCAAATAGGAGGAAAATATGATAAAACTAACAAATAATTATTTATATAGACCTGATGAAGAAAGAATAAACAGACTTGAGAAAGTATGGAAAGTTAAACTACCACAAGACTACCGTAATCTATTGATGAAAGATAATGGCGGTATTCCTGAAAAAAGAAACTTTCAATATGGAAAAATGGAGCGTATGATTGAAAGATTTCTTTGCATAAAAGAAAAAAATACTGATGAAGATTATGCTTGGTATGATATTAATGTTATACTTACACAGGTAGAGGAAAGAATGTGTTCAGATCCTAATTCAGTTGGAAATAATATTATACCAATTGCTGAATTGTTTGCAGGTGACTTTTTATGTCTTGATTATAGAGAATCTGACTCACCGCAAGTGTGTATATGGTTTCATGAAGAATCTGGTGAGTGGGAACCAGTAACTGAAAAAGTGGCAGATTCATTTTCAGAATTTATAAAAAGACTTTTTTAAAAGGACAAAAAAGACCCAGGGTACAAAAAGAACCGGTCCCAATTTACCCAAAAAGGAGATTAAGCAAAATGAAAGTTATTTTAAAAGAAAATGTTAAATCAATAGGTAAAAAAGATGAAATAGTTAATGTATCAGATGGATATGCAAGAAATTTTTTGTTTCCAAAAAATCTTGCTGTTGAAGCAAATACAGCCAATTTATCAAAGTTAAAAACAAAAAAAGATTCTGAAAGTTTTAAGAAAAACCAAGAAAAAGAAGAAGCTTTAGCATTAGCTCAAAAAATGGAAAAAGTAAGACTTCGTTTTAATGTAAAAACAGGAGAAAATGGAAAAGTTTTTGGAGGAGTTTCTTCAAAAGAAATAGCAGAAAAACTAGAAAAAGAATATAGTTTTAAAGTAGATAAAAAGAAAATTGATTTAAAAGATGCAATAAAAACACTTGGAATAACAAAAGTAAATGTAAAACTATATGAAGGTGTTATAGCTAATGTAAATGTAGAAGTAATAGGGGAATAATACAAATTGTAGGAGAGGTTTTAATCACCTGCAAATACACTTTATAAATATCTGGAAAGGGTAGATTAACATGGAAATTGGAAAAGTACCACCACATGATATAGAAGCAGAACAAGCTGTTTTAGGTAGTTGCCTAACAGACAAAGATGCTGTTATGGATGCAATAGAAAAACTAAAACCAGAGAGCTTTTATAGAGATGACAATAAATTAATATATGAAGCAATTAGTAATTTATATAATAGATCAGAGCCAATAGATTTAGTAACAGTTAAAGATGAACTAACAGCAATGGGAAGTTTTGAAAAAATTGGAGGTTATGAATATTTAGCAACTTTACCAGATAAAGTTCCTACAACTTCTAATGTTCAAAAATATATAGAAATAGTTGAAGAAAAATCTACATTAAGAAATTTAATAAAAACCGCAAATGAAATTATTGAACTAGGTTATGATCAAACAGAAGATGTAGATGATATTATGGCAGGAGCAGAAAAAAAGATTTTTGATATTATACAAAAAAAGAGCCAAAAAAGTTATACACCAATTAAAGATGTATTGATAGAAAGTTTTACAAAATTGGAAGAATTGTATAATCAAAAATCAAAAGTTACAGGAGTTCCAACAGGATTTGCAGATTTAGATGATAAAACTGCAGGTCTTCATGGTTCAGACTTAATTTTAATTGCAGCACGTCCTGCAATGGGAAAAACAGCATTTGCATTAAATATTGCGGCACATGCTGCAATAAGAGAAAAGGTTCCAGTTGCAATTTTTAACCTAGAAATGTCAAAAGAACAATTGGTAAACAGAATGCTTTGTATGGAAGCAATGGTGGATAGCAATAAAGTTATGACAGGAAAACTTGATGAAGATGATTGGAGCAAACTTGCAGGAGTAGTAGGACCTATGTCAGATGCAGGAATTTACATAGATGATACTCCTGGAATATCTATAACAGAAATAAGAACAAAATGTAGAAAATTAAAAATGGAAAAAGATATTGGACTTGTTGTTATAGATTATATTCAATTAATACAAGGAAGTGGAACAAGGAAAAATGGCAGCCGTGAGCAAGAAATAGCAGAAATAAGTAGATCTTTAAAAATTCTTGCAAAAGAACTAAATGTACCAGTAATAGCTTTATCACAATTATCAAGAGCCGTAGAATCAAGGCCAGATCATAGACCAATGCTTTCAGACTTACGTGAATCTGGTTCAATAGAGCAGGATGCAGATATTGTTATGTTCCTATATAGAGATGACTATTATAACCCAGATAGTGAAGAAAAAGATATATCTGAAGTTATTATGGCAAAACATAGAGCAGGTTCTACAGGTACAGTTAAGCTTCTTTGGATGGGCAATTATACGAAGTTTGTTAATCTTGCTAGAGGTTTTGAGGAGTAAAGTTTAAAAATATTATTCAATAAAAATGAGTTAGGGATATAATTATGCTAAAAGAGAATGTATTAAATACAATAAAAAAATATAATTTAATAGAGCAAAATGACAAAATAGTATGTGCAGTATCTGGTGGACCAGATTCTATTTGTATGCTTGATATTTTACGCAGAATAAAAGAGGAAAATCAAATTAATTTTGACATTATTGTTTGCCATATAAATCATTTAATTAGAGAAGAAGCCACAGCTGATGAACAATATGTGGAAAACTATTGTAGAAAATATGACATTCCTTTTTTTGCAAAAAGAGTTGATGTGAAAAAAGTAGCAAAAAATGATAAACAGGGAACAGAGGAAGCAGGAAGAAAAGTTAGGTACGACTTTTTTCAAGAAGTATTTGAAAAAGAAAATGCTACTAAAATTGCAATTGCACATAACAAAAATGATAAAATCGAAACAATTATTATGAATGTTTTTAGAGGTTCTGGAATATCTGGCTTAAGAGGAATAGAGCCAATAAGAGATAATAAGTTTATTAGGCCACTAATAGAAACTGAAAGAATAAATATAGAAGAATATTGCAAAGAAAACAATCTAAATCCAAGAATTGATAAAACAAATTTTATTAATGATGTCACAAGAAATAAAATAAGAAATATTGTAATTCCATATATTCAAAAAGAATTTAATCCAAATTTTATTAATACAGTAGACAGACTATCTGAAGTTATTACAGAAGAAGATGAATATATGAAAAAGAGAACTGTTGAGATTTATAATAAAATTAAAATAAGGGAACAAGAAGGAATTATAGAATTAAATTTAAAAGAATTTAACAAACAAGAAGAAGTTATTAGAAAACGTCTTATTTTATTGGCAATTATAAATACAATAGGAAATGTACAAAATATCGAAAAGGTAAATATTGAGGATATAATCAAACTTTGTGCAAATAATATTGGTAATAAATATTTAACACCAAATAAAAATATCAAAATTTCAGTAGGAAAAGGAAAGATTGTGTTTGAAAAGATATAAAAAAATTAGCCAAATGTTATCACACATTTGGTTTTTTTTTTTTAGCTTTGTATTGACATTATACCGAAAACGGTATATAATAAAAATATAAGGTACCGAAAAAAGAATAAAAAAGGAGAAATGAAATGGAAATAGACCAAACATATATAATGTCACAAGTATTTACAATACTAATGTATGCATTGTTAGGTATAACATATCAAGTAAAGTCAAGAAGGAAAATACTGATATTAAGTATTTTTTCAAATGCATTTCAAGGAATTGCATATTTATTATTAAATGCAAAATCAGGATTTATAATGTGTATTTTAGCTATATTAAGAGATATATTTATGATGGTAATTTCTGATAAAATAAAAGATGAAAAAACATCTAAAAGGGCATATTTGAGTGTAATAATTATCTTTTATTTTGCAATGATTATTTCTGCAATATTCACATATGAAGGAATGTTAAGTATGCTTTCAATACTTGCAACAGCAATTTACACATATTCTATTTGGCAAAAAAATGAAAAAGTATATAAAGCACTTGGCACACCAGTAGGTATTTGTTGGATTGCATACAATATTTTTGTAAAGTCAATTTTTGGAGTAGTATTTGAAAGCATAATATTAATTTGCTCTATTGTGGGGTATGTGAGAAGTAGAAAAAGTATTGACGATATTACATAAAAAAGATATAATTATTACTGACAAGGAAGTGATTTTTATGGTAAATAATAGGTTTTATGAGAGAATAGACAAAATCGAAGATATAAATATCTTGTCTGAATTAGTATGTAAAGAATATAAATTAGGAAATCTGCATGATACATTTGTAATTGAAATTGGATATGAAGATTTTAATGCAATTATTACTACAGATACAGGAAAATATTTAATGAAAGTATTTAGAAATTCAAGATCAGATGAAGAGGTTGAACAGTGTATAGAAAGAACATGGCAAGCTTATAAAAATGGGGTTAAAGTACCAAAGATTTATTTGAATTCGAAGAATAAAATATATTCAATTATTAATTATTTAAATTCAAGGTATAGAGTTACTGTAATGGAGTATATAAATGGAAAAAATTTTTTCGATTTAGGAAGAAAACCTACTGACAAAGAACTTGAAAAAATTGTAAGCATAGCAAGCAGTTTAAGTAAAATAGATTATCATCCTAATTTTATTTATGATACATGGGCAATTACAAGTTTTTGTGCAGAATTTGAGAAAAAGAAAAAGTATTTGAGTAATGAATATTATAATTTGGTAAATCCTATATATGAAAAATTTAAAAGATTTGACTATGATAAACTTCCTAAATCATTTGTGCATGGAGACATGATGAGTACGAATTTGTTAATAGATGATAAAGGAGAAATTTGGTTAATAGATTTTTCGGTTTCGAATTATATGGCAAGAATAAATGAGCTTATAGTAATATGTGATGATATAGCTTTAATTGTTAATGATAAAGAAGAATCAGAGAAGAGGATTAAGAAAATTTTTAAACAATGGTGTAATGAAGTAAATGCTACAGATTTTGAAAGAGAATCATTTAAGATATTATTTGATGTAGCGAATGCAATAAATGTATTAAATACACAATATGAGATAAAGGAATTAAAAAACGATTCTGATGAAACAATAATGCATTTAGAGGCTGGTTTATTTGGTTTATCATTGTTTAATGATTAATAGGAGATTGATATATGAACTATTTAAACGCAAAACAATTCTCTGAAAATTGGGGAATTTCTGTTAGAAGAATAATAAAACTATGTAAAGATGGAAGAATAGATGGAGCTATAAAAAATGGAAGGCAGTGGTTAATTCCAGAAAACACATTAAAACCATCAGATAAAAGAGCGAATGTATCTAAATATTTAGAAACGAAGAAAAGAATTCTAATTATAAATATAGAAGAAAAAATATGTGAATTTTTGGTGCCAATGCTTCAATCAGAAGGATATCTAGTTGATGGATTATATAGTGAAAGACCTACATTTGAATCCCTAAAAAATGTATCATTATTTCAAATAATAAATGATGAAAAAAAGCTTGATACAATAACAAATAAATATTATGATGGAATAATTGTAATTGATTTAGAAAATAATAATCTAGCATCAAAAGAATTAAATACTATTGTTAATAATATGGCTAAAAAACTATATTGTAATTCTCCAGTTTTACAATTAAAATCTTCAATAAAAAAAGATACATTAAAACTAGATCTTAAATTAATTAATGAAGTAGAAATAAGAAAAAACACTCTAAATGTAGAATTACCTGATAATAAAAAATATTTGATAGACTATGAAAATATATCAAAAGATATAGATTCACTATTAACAGGTTTTACAAATAGTACAAACAATACAATAAATGCTAATGGAACTATTATAGAATTTGATAAAAATGGAAAAAGTAAATTGTTTAAAAATGGAGAATATTATAAAATTCTTAATTATTATTATGCACAATTGAAAAAAAGTGATTATATTTGGCTTGTATCTCCAATGATGGAAAGTGAATGGACAGAGACACCTTTAGAAATGAATTTTAGATTAATTAATTTAGAAGCACTTAATAGAGGCGCTAATATAGAAAGAATATTTTTATTTAAAAAAGAAGAAGCAGAAAGATACAAAAATAATAATACTTTAAAAATCTTTATGCAGAGTCAAATGAAAACATTATTTGTAGATTATAATGAAGTGATGGAAAAAGAACCTGATCTTATTAAGGCAGTAAGCAGTGGAATAGCAGAAATAAATAAAGATACATTTTTATGTGATTTACCAGATGATGGAGAATATAGAGCTTATGTAAGTATTAATAAAAAAGAAATAGATAAAAATTATGAGATATATTTAAGATTGAAAAAGTATGCAGTAGAGTTAAAAGAGATATTTGACTAATAAAAAAGGTAGATAAGTAAATATTGTAGTAGGAGGTAGGAAGTAGAAAGAAGAGAATCCAACCTCCAACTTCTAACTTTATAACAAAAAATATTCCTCCAAAACCCCTTGCAATATTTTTTTTGTTATGATATATTATCACTACAAAGGAGGAAAAAAGAGTGAAAAGTGGAATAAAATCATTAGCTATATGGTTAATTATAGGAGCTATTTTAATTGTAGCTATAACATCAATTATAGATAATTCAAATTCAAAAATGACATACTCAGAGTTAATTCAAAAAATAGAGAGTGATGCAGTTGAAAATATAAAACTATCTTCTAGTGGAAATAGTGCCACAGTAGTATTAAATAATGAAACTGAAAAACAAGTAAATATACCAAGCTTAGACAGTTTTACTAGTTATACTGAAAAATTTATAAAAAATGGAAACTTTACTCTAGAGCAAGAATCAGAATCAATATGGATAACAATTATTAGTCTAATTACACCATTTGGTTTATTAATTATTTTCTTTATATTCTGGTTTATTATGATGAACCCTGCAAATGGTCAAGGTGGAAATAAAACAATGACATTTGGTAAAAGTAGGGCAAGAATGATAAATACAGCTGAAAAAAATAAAATAACATTTGATGATGTAGCTGGTGTTGATGAAGAAAAAGAAGAATTACAAGAAATAGTTGATTTTTTGAAAAATCCTAAAAAATATACAGATATGGGAGCAAGAATTCCTAAAGGAGTTTTACTTGTTGGACAACCAGGAACAGGTAAAACACTTTTAGCAAAAGCAGTTGCTGGAGAAGCAGGAGTGCCATTCTTTATAATAAGTGGTTCAGATTTCGTAGAAATGTTTGTTGGTGTTGGTGCTTCAAGAGTTAGAGATCTATTTGATCAAGCTAAGAGAAATGCACCATGTATTATATTTATAGACGAAATAGATGCTGTAGGACGTCAAAGAGGAGCAGGTCTAGGTGGAGGACATGATGAAAGAGAACAAACTCTTAATCAATTGCTTGTAGAAATGGATGGATTCTCTGCTAACGAAGGAGTTATAGTTCTTGCTGCAACAAATAGACCAGATGTATTAGATAAAGCACTTTTAAGAGCTGGAAGATTTGATAGACAAATTGTAGTAGGAGCACCAGATGTTAAAGCAAGAGAACAGATTCTAGAAGTACACAGCAAAAAGAAAAGACTTGGAGATGATGTTGACTTAAGAATTATTGCAAAAAATACTTCTGGTTTTGCTGGAGCAGACTTAGAAAATGTTCTTAATGAGGCAGCACTTTTAGCAGCAAGAAGAAATAAACCTGTTATAGAAATGCAAGAAATAGAAGATGCTATGGTTAAGGTAACAATGGGACCAGAGAAAAAGACAAAAGTTAGAAATGACCACGAGAAAAAGTTGGTTGCATATCATGAAGCGGGTCATGCCGTAGTTAGTAAATTCTTACCAACAGTTGACCCAGTACATGAAATTTCAATTGTTCCTAGAGGAATGGCTGGAGGTTATACAATGTATAGACCTACAGAAGACAAATCGTTTATGTCAAAAACTGCAATGGAAGAACAAATTATATCTCTTCTTGGAGGTAGAGTTGCAGAAGCTTTAATTTTAAATGATATTTCAACAGGGGCATCAAATGATATAGAAAGAGCAACTCAAATTGCAAGAAGTATGGTAACAGTATATGGAATGAGTGATAGACTTGGAACTATAATGCTAGATAATTCACAAGGTGAAGTGTTCCTTGGAAGAGATTTTGGACATACAAAAAATTATTCTGAAGAAACAGCAGCTTTAATAGATTCAGAGGTTAAGAGAATAATAGATTCAGCATATAAAATGGCAAAAGATATTTTATCAAGCAATATTGATAAGCTTCATATTGTTGCAGGAATTTTATTAGAAAAAGAAAAAATCGATGGAGAAGAATTTGATAGAGTATTTAATGGGTAATTTTTTAAAAAAACAGAGATATTCAATGATAAAAAGCTTTTATTATTTAATAAAAGCTTTTTTTGTAATAAAAATGTAATAAAAATGTAATATTAATTTAATGATAATGTATTGACATAAAGGTTTAAAAAAAGTAATATATAGATGTACATATTAATTTTGACAAAATTTACATAATGTGATATAATATATAAAGTATGTAAAATTGTTAAAAGTTGAAAGGAGAAAAAATGGAAGAAAACGAAAAAATGAACGAAAGAATTAAAGACTTAGAGAATAAAATAAAAATATGGCGTGAAGAATTAGATACTATCTGGGGGGATAAATTAACTGAAAAAGCGATAGAAGAAAGAAGAAACCTACAAAATCTAATTAGTAATGCTGAACAAGAAATAGCAGAAATAAGAAAAAATAGGGAAAATTCTAATGAGTCAAATGAACCACTAAATCAAGAGCCAAGTAAACCACTAAATCAAGAGCCAAGTAAACCAGTAAATCAAGGTGAGCCAAATAAAAAGAAAGATCAGGGCGCACAACAACAAAATAATAATAAAAAAGATAGTGAAAAAAATAAAGAAAATCAAATTATAAGCATAGAGGATTTATTTGAACTTGTAAAATATAGAAACCAAAGACAGAGTATTTTAGATGAAATAAACCAGATAAAAGATAATTTCAAAGATGAAAGTTTAAGTGCTCAATTTGATACAATTAATACTGATTTAGAAGTTGCAAATAAAGCATTAGAAGAAATGAGTGAACCAAATGAAAGAAGACAACAGGAAAAGTATATTGAAGAGCTTGAAAGCCAAAAGGCTAAAATTCAGAAAGAAATTGATGAAAAAAAATCAGCTGCGATAGAAAACTTAAACAACGAATTACAAGGAATTAATGAAAAAGAAGATAAAATAAAAAAAGGATTTGATGAAAATAAACAGCGTAGATTGGATAAAATTAACAGTGAATTTGAAAATATAAAACAACAAAGAGATTATTTTGAAAAACAAAAAAGTGATGCAAATGAAAGCTTAAATAGTGCAGACGAATCTTTAAAAGAAACTTATAGCGATGTAATAAAAGAATGCGAAGATTCATTAAGTGCTTTACAGAGCAAACAAAACGAGTTTGAAAACGAAAAAAGTCAAATTGATAATTTAAATTTAGATACATTAATTGAAAGAGCTTCTTATTCGCAAGAATTAATTAATAAAATAAATGAAGAAAATAAAAGAATTAATGCAGAACTAAGTAATGATATTAATACAATAATAAATAATAAAGAATTAAAACAAAATGAACTGTTAAAAAATAATATATTAAAAAGCATATTTGATAATGAATTAGATAATGAATCATTAAAAAAAGTTATTAATTCAACATTAAATAATTTTAATAGAAAGAATCAGATAATAAATGTTGGTGGATACAATATGACAAGAGGTCAGGCACTTGAGGAATTATCATCTTTATATGCTAGATTAGAAAATGAAGATTTTCTTGATACAATTGATGATCCTGATTATAATGAGCAAGCCATATTAGATAGAATTGCTTTATTGGAAGATGCTCTTGGAGTAAGTTTAGATAGTAACCAAACTCAAGGAAAAGATCCAACTCCAGGAAAAGATCCAACTCCAGGAAAAGATCCAACTCCAGGAAAAGATCCAACTCCAGGAAAAAATCCAACTCCAGGAAAAAATCCACCTCCAGAACCAACCCCACCACCATCTAAAAATGCACTTGTGAAATCTGGATTACAAATTTATAATGATATAATTAATAAAATAGATGATGATATGGATATAACAAGGAGACACACAGCAGGTGAAAGAGCACCATTTTATCAAACGGTACTTGGAATAGGAGGAATTGTAGCTTTATCTTTTTTTGCTAATCCTGTAGTTGGAATACCAATGTTAGCTGTAACACCATTTGTCAAACCGGCTTTGAGGCATTTGTTAGGACAAGCGAAGAAAGAAAAAGAAGTTGCTGAGTACTTTAGAGATTTAAAGAATGAAAATTCTGCAGAATTTGACAGAATGATTGATTATTTATCAGAAGAGAGAATTCAGGACACAAAACCTAATGCAGTTGTTCTAAATGCACTTCATAAAGTATCTATAGAAAAAACCGCTGAAGATATAAAAAAGCTACAAGCAATAACGAAGCATCTTGAAGAACAAAGAAATCAAATTCTTTCGAAAGATCGTAGTGCTGTTTCAGATGAAGAAAATGAACAGTTAATGATAATTAATAAAAGATTAAAAGAAATAAATGAAGGATATCATGGAATTAATAAAATAACTCATAAAGAAGTGCATATTGAAAGCGAAGCCGAAAGCATCCAAAGAAGGTACAAAGAACTTAAAAGAGGAAAAGATAGAGTAACTCAAAAATATAAAGGAAATTTAGCTACGAGATTGAATATTTTTGCACATAGAAATACAGACCTAGCAACATATAGAAGCGCAATCAATGAGTTGGCAGCTGCAGAGCTCACAAGAGACACAATGAGTTTACAAGGTGATAATTACCAAGCCGGAAAAGAACAACAAAAAATGGATGAAATCATGGCTAAATATACGCACACTGGTTTCTTAGGCATACAAAATAGCGTATTTAATGACAGGAATGCTGGAAAAACAGGAAATGTTAGATTAATTTCTGATCAACATGACAATACATACAAAAATTTATTTACTTTTGCTTCAATTGGTGGAACACTACATGCTGCACGTAATATTGCAAATAGAATAAAGATTGATCTTACTGGAGATAAAAATTTAGCACAAAAAGCTGCAAATGCTGAACAAGCAAATGTTTACGCACAAGGTGAAACAGCAGCAGTAAGGATTAATAAATCTACAGAAGCACATGGTTATGAAATGAGTGATCAAATAGCTAATAAATTGGGCAATTCAGCAAAGGTAACTATAAAATCAGATAAGCTTTCTGATCAATTAAGAGCACTTGGAGATCAAATATCTAAGAATAAATCAGCAGCAAGAGCTTTACAATCAGCATCTAGAAGAAGTGCAGAAGTACATTACTCTGTTGATCATTCTCAACAGATTGCTGTTCAATCGAATATGGTTACAAATACTGAAGCAAAAGCACAAATACTTAAAAATGCAGCAGATTTGATTGATAATTTAGAAAAAAACGGTTCTACAGTTGTTAAAAATGCATTTGTTGGACCAATTGTTGCTGGAATTGGTGTTTTACAAAGATTTGGAAGCGACATTGTAAATAATACCAAAGAATATCTAAGCAATTCAAAGGCTAGTGGAAGATAAATTATTAAATAACGGAGGAAAAGATGGGATTGAAAGAAAACTTAATTACCGATTGGAAAGGTAAAACCATAGAATATTTAGAAAAAAGATTTTATATTTTAGAACAATTCGAATATGAAGGTGTAAAATACTTATATGGAATTGATTTAGATACTGTTGATAAAGAAATACCTAATGTTGTATTTCTTCATAAAGTAAAAGATGATATATTCGAACATGTTGAAGATGAAAAATTATTTAATTTGCTTATTTTAAGAGTAGCAGGTGTAATGACTTCAGAAATAGTGATTGAAGAATTAAAAAATAAAAAATAAGGAGATATTAATTTATGGCAATGACATATACATATACAGGTGTTATAGATACAATTTCTAAAATTGAAATAACAGATTATGATATTACAGTTGTATTTGAAAATTTAGGAAAGTATACAGTTGCCAGATATGTAGAAGGATTTGAAGCACTTAAAAAAATGCAGGTTGGAGATAGAGTTCATGTAGGTACTAAGGGAAGAAATGTTGGATGGATTCGTCCTATAATATATGATAAAATTGTTGAAATAGACAATTCGACTGGAAATGTTCAGTTTGAAAATTTGGGAAAATGCAGTATTCCTTATACGGAGAGAGTAAGATATGCTCCAGGAGATATTGTAGATGTAGTTCTAATTTCAGATTATGGAGATTACAGTATTAGTATCATAGGAAAATTTCAAAGTATTGATAAAGATGAAGAAAAAAAAGGCGATGAACCAGAAATATGATATCTTGAAAAAAATTTTGTGGCCCATTGACATTTTAACAAAAAAGTGATAAAATAATGCCGTTATGGAAAAAAACTTGTAATAGTTATTTCTGTAGCGGTTATTTTTATTTTTAAATTATAAAATAGGAGGTGAATTTAAGTGCCAACAATTAATCAATTAGTAAGAAAAGGAAGACAAACAGGAACAACAAAATCAAAAGCTCCAGCATTACAACATGGATACAACTCTAAAAATAAAAGAATGACAAATGCTAGAAGCCCACAAAAAAGAGGAGTTTGTACAGTAGTTAAAACTGTTACACCTAAAAAACCAAACTCAGCTTTAAGAAAAGTTGCCAGAGTACGTTTGTCAAATGGTTATGAAGTTACATCTTATATCCCAGGTATAGGACATAATCTACAAGAGCATAGTGTTGTTTTAATTAGAGGAGGAAGAGTAAAAGACCTTCCAGGTGTTAGATACCATATAATTAGAGGAACATTAGACACAGCTGGTGTTAAAGATAGAATGCAAGGACGTTCTAAGTATGGAGCAAAAAAAGCTAAAAAATAAAATAAATGAAATTCATTTATAAAAAAGTGCTTATTCTTACTAAATATAAGCGGTACTTAAATTTAGATAGATTAAATGCACTTTACGGGTAAAAAAAATATCCGAGTACCTAATACTTTGCATAAAGTATTAAAAATCAAATTAAGGAGGGAAGAAAAGTGCCAAGAAAAGGTTATATAGCAAAAAGAGATGTATTACCAGATCCAATGTATAATAGCAAAGTTGTTACAAAATTAGTAAACAATATAATGCTAGATGGTAAAAAAACAGTTGCTCAAAGTATAGTATATGATGCATTTGACATCATAAAAGAAAAAGAAGGAAAAGATCCTTTAGAAGTATTTGAAGCAGCTTTAGAAAATATTATGCCTGTTCTAGAGGTAAAAGCAAGAAGAATAGGTGGAGCTACATACCAAGTTCCATTAGAAATTAGACCAGAAAGAAGACAAACATTAGGTTTAAGATGGCTTGTAACATATGCTAGAAAAAGACATGAAAAGACAATGGCTGAAAAATTAGCCGGAGAAATATTAGATGCTATATCAGGAAATGGTGGAGCATTCAAGAAAAAAGAAGATACACACAAAATGGCAGAAGCAAACAAAGCATTTGCTCATTATAAATTTTAATTAGGAGGAAAAATACATGGCAGGTAGAGTAACCCCATTAGAAAGAACAAGAAATATAGGAATAATGGCTCATATAGATGCAGGAAAAACTACAACAACAGAAAGAATTCTTTTCTATACAGGAAAAAC
>CAMIVO010000043.1 GCA_946401865.1 uncultured Clostridia bacterium | reverse complement strand
GTAAGAAAGTGGTCCCCGCACAAGTTTACTTTAAAAATAAATATATAAACTTGGCACGGGCTTTTAGGAATTTGACCGTGAATTGTAACAAAATAACAAAAGACTCGAACATTTTTGTTCGAGTTTTATGTATTTGGTGCGCCTGGAGGGATTCGAACCCCCGATCTCAAAGTTCGTAGCCTTGCATTCTATCCAGCTAAACTACAGGCGCAAATAAAATACTTATATATTATACTTTGATTTTTAGAATTTTGCAAGAGATAAAGGCATTTTTGTTTGACTTTTTTTAAATATGTTGTTATAATAGGCAAAGAAAATGTTCTCATAGCTCAGCAGGATAGAGCAGTCGCCTCCTAAGCGACCGATGGTGGTTCGAGTCCGCCTGGGAACACCAAAAAACATAGAGATTGATGAAATCTCTATGTTTTTTATAATTATATTTTTAATTTAGCAATTTTATCAGCAGCTTCTCTGAATTGATCTATTGATTTTTTCATCTTGTCAGATGTGTCTTTTTCAGATTTAGAAATAACATTAATATATGTAGTTAAATCAGAATCGAAGCTTTTCATAAATAATGTTAACTGTTTAGCTGACTGCGAAGTAATACTTGCTAAATCATTAAACCTATAGCTTAAATTATTTGCATCTTGTCCAGATGATGTGACTTTATGTAATTGTACGGCATCATTATATGCTTTTTGAAGTGAGCTAACCAAATTTTTCTTAATAGCTGTATCGACGCTGTCTTCCCATGTAGTTAATTGCTTAGCTGTTAGATTTTGATTTGTTGTTGCCATAATGGTTCCTCCTTTTACTTTTTAGATGCATTATATGATGTAGTATAGAAAGCACTTGCATCAGATATTAATTTTTATTCGCTAATACTGCCATCTTTTTTCACATCCCTTATTTTATATAAACTTAATTTTTAATTGTTTCTTATAATTAAGATATCATTATGTAAAAAGAATTTCAAGAAAAATTATAAACAATAATTTATTGAAAAAATAATAATTATATTTGAATATAAAAATACAGTAAATTCTTGTAAAACTGATAATTGTATTATATAATAAAAAAAATTATACAATTAATTTGTGGAATGAAACTATAATAATATTAAAAAAAGGAATGAAATAACTATGATAGATGTAATAATACCGGCATATAATGCACATAAGACAATAAAAAGAACTCTTATATCAATTATTCTACAAAGCATTAAGGATGAAGTTGAAGTAACTATAGTTAATGATGGCTCAAAACGCGATTATTCAGAAATAATAGGTTTATTTAAAGAAATAATAATAATAAAAGAAGTTAAATTAGATAAAAACTCAGGACCAGGAGTAGCAAGACAAGAGGGAATTAATAATACAACTAATCCTTATATAGTATTTATAGATGCAGATGATGTATTATATAATACATATTCTTTAGAGAATTTGTATGCAACGATTCGAGATAATGATTATGCTGTGGGAAAAATTATTGATGAAAAAAATGGGGAGTACATTTATTATCAAAATCATGCAGGCTGCTTACATGGAAAAATATATAAAAGAGAACACCTAGAGAATGAAAAAATAAAATTTAACAACACAAGAATGAGTGAAGACCATTCTTTTAACAGATTAGTTACTTTGTCAACAGATAAATATGATATAACAGAAGAGATAATATATGTATATAAAGATGAAAAAAATTCAATAACTAATAGAGAAGAAAATGATATATCTAGTATAAAATGGTATATATATAATGCGATTTGGACAGCAAAAGAAGCTGAAAAAAGAAAATATTCAAAACCAGAAATTGCTATATTATTAAATAATGCTTTAACATATGTTTATTTTATGTATAATTTATTTTATGGAAATAATCAAATTTATGAAATTGTAGATGAATGTATTTCGTTGATTAATTGTTGTAATAAGTATGATAAATACATATCATTGGAAGATAAAATAGATATATACAGAGATTTTGAAGAGTCATTTTATTTATTACCAAAGGTTTCTCTTGACGATTTTAAAAAACAAATTATAGATGCTTCAGAAAAAAAATATAAAAAAGAAACAATAAATATATTAATATCTATTGATGAGAGTTATGTTGAACATGCAATAGATACTATTTATTCAATAATACTATGTAATGATGTTTTTATTAATCTTTATTTAGTATATAATGACTTATCTGAAGAATCTATTAAGAAAATAGCAGATTTTATGAGAGATAATAATATAGGTGTTTTAAAACCATATTATATTGATTTAACTGATTTAGATTTACCAATTTATAAAGATTATATTAGCATAACTACATATTGTAGACTATTTGCTCCTTTTATAATTGAAGACAAAATTGATAGAATACTATATTTAGATTGCGATATTATTTGTGCAGGCTCTATTATGGATTTCTATAATAGCTCATTTGGAAGAAATATTATTGTGGCATGTGAGAACTTAGTAATTGAAGAAAGATCAGATTTTAATATGTGGCGCAATACAGAACTTGAGCTTCCAGAAGATAACCACTATATAAATGCTGGTGTTTTGTTAATAAATATTAATAAATATAGAAAATTTACTAGTGCGAAAGAAATCAATAATTTTATCAAAGATAATTATGATAAATTATTTTTACAAGATCAAGATGTAATTAATAAAATGTTTTATGGACATATTAAATTGGGAAATATTAAGTATAATTATCAGGTTAATTCCATTGATTTAGATGTTGAAGGTACAGAATGCAACTTAGTTCACTATTCAGAAGAACAGAAACCTTGGGATGAAGATTATCCTAATTTAAATAAAGCCATGTATTATTATAGTTTTCTAAAGGAAAAGGGAGATATTTTATTATTAGAAAAAACAATAAGATCACATATTAATAGTATAACAAATGTAATTCTTGATGATATTTTAAATAAATAAATAAAGATAATAAGGTGTATCCTATGGGTAAAATTTATAATGATTTTGATAAGATTGAATTAGTATTAGATAAAACAGAATATAGTATAGAAGATTATAAGTATATATTAGGCAAAATTAAAGATGAAAAGTCCAAGTTAATGTTTTATTATAAGGTTATGTTTGATAACACAAATGACGCTTATTTTAGCCTTAATCTTGAAAAAATGATGTATTTTGATTCATCATTTTTTTCTGTAGAGGATAAAGAAATGTTTAACTATATAAATTTTATGATAGAGAACAATAACTACAAAAAAACAATATATATAGTTGGTTTTCCAGAAGATAATAATTCAGCTATTTGGAAAATGCTGCCATTTATTTTGCAAAAAAGAGGTGGATTAGATGTAAAGTGTATTTTTGATGATATAGATATTAATGAAAAATATACTTTTTGGTGCGAAAAAGAAATAGAAGTTAAATCTTTGAAAAAAATGCTTAAATACAAATTTAATAAAGATGCATTATTTATTATTGCTAATCCAAACTATATACATATAAAGAGTTTTCTCATTAATGAATTAGCAATTAAAGAAGAAAATATTTTTTGTTTTTACTATAATGGTATTTGTCAAAGGAGCATTCAATATTTTAGTGAACCCTTTATAAAGATAGATAATAATGAAATTCTTATAGATGGTGGTGCATCTGACTTTGAAACTACATTAAGTTTTTTGGATTTTTGTAACTGGAGTTATGAAAAAATATGGACTATTGAACCTTTATTAGACCAATACCGTTTATGTACTCAAAAAACAAAAGAACTAGATTTGAAAAATATCAATATTGAAAATGTAGGATTATGGAAAAGTGAAGATGAATTATATTTTAATATAAGAGATTATGGCTCATCATTTATAAGTGAAAAAGGAGACGTAAAAATTAAAGCTAAAAGAATTGATGATTTATTAAATGGTGAAAAGGCTACTATCATAAAATTAGATATAGAAGGAGCAGAATATGAAGCAATTGAGGGCGCATGTAGTACTATATCTAAATATGATCCTATTTTAATGCTTTGTGTATACCACAAAAAGAACGATATTTTAAAAATTGCTAAAAAAGTATTATCCGTAAATTCAAAATATACTGTTTTTATTAGACATTATTCTTATTGCATAAATGAAACTGTAATGTATTTTGTTCCAAGAAAAAAACTTATTAAATATGATTAAAGGAGAACATTTATATGATTGATATTATTATTCCAGTTTATAATTCTATAAAGACTTTAGATAAAACACTATCTTCTATACTTTGTCAAATAAATACGCCAAAATTAGATATATACATAGTTGATGATGGATCAACGGATGATTATGATTCAATAATTAAATATTATAAAAAAAAGATGAATATTATTTATTTAAAATTGGATAAAAATTATGGACCGGGTTATGCAAGAGAATATGGATTAAAGGCTTCAAAAGGAAAATATATTATTTTTTTAGATAGTGATGACCTTTTTTCATCACCATTATCTGTAAATACATTATATGAAGAAATAAAAAATAAGAGGATGGATGTAATTACTTCAATAATATGTGAAGAAAAAGAGGATGACTGGAATTTCTATGAAAATGAATTTTTAGGACTACATGGAAAAATATATAAAAGAAGTTTTTTAGAAAAGAACAATATTCACTTTAATGCAACAAGATCAAATGAAGATATTGGATTTAACACTATTATAAAGTTATATGGGGCTCGATATGGTGGTATTAGTGAATTAACATATATTTGGCGCAATAATCCTAATTCAATAACTAGAGTAAATAGTGACAAGTATGCAATAATAGATTTAGAGAATTTAGCATATAATCTTTATTGGGCACTTGATATAGCTGTTAAAAAGAAGTGTGATGAAGAAACAATAAAAGTTGTATCATTAGATAGTATACTTATAATTTACGATCGAGTTTGTGGGACTAAAATAGAATATCTGAATGAAAAAGCAAAATTATATATAAAGAAAATATATAATATTTATAGTGATTACTGTAATTCTATTTCAATTGAAAATACAGTTTATGAGTATAATTTAATAGATAATTTTTCAGAATTTAAAGAAGATTTTTTTCAATTCTTAAAATATATAGGGATAAAAAACATAATAAAAAATAATACTATAAACTATTCTCAAAAAGAAAGAAAAGAAAGAGGACTTGTTTTTATGTATTCAGAAGAGGAATTTGGTGAAGAAAAAAGAAAATGTATTGAATTAATGAATCAATATAATCAAACGTCACCATATGAAAATGAAAAAAGAAAAGATCTTATTAATAAAATGTTTGGTAAAGTAGGAGAGTATTGTACTATTGAACCACCTATTTTTTCTAATTGGGGTGGAAAAAATGTATATATAGGTGAGGATGCATATATTAATTATAATCTTTCTTTAGTGGATGATGGAAACATATATATTGGTGATAGCGTTTTGATAGGACCAAATGTAACTATTATTACAACAAATCATCCAATAAATCCAAATTTAAGGTTAAGCAAATCTTTATATGTTAGAAATGTTAAGATTGGCAATAATGTTTGGATTGGAGCTGGAACAATAATATTACCGGGAGTTGAGATAGGTGATAATACCGTTATAGGTGCGGGGAGTACTGTAACAAAAAATATACCATCTAACGTTATAGCTGTTGGAAACCCATGTAAAGTTTTAAGAAAGATAAACAAGAAAGATGAAATTTATTTTTATAAAAATGAAAAAATTGATTGGGAAAATTTTTAATATGTAACATTTAAAGCTTTGAATTCCTGACTATATAAAGAAAATTTGCTATAATATTTTAAAAGTTCTCATAGCTTAGCGGGATAGAGCAGTCGCCTCCTAAGCGACCGATGGTGGTTCGAGTCCGCCTGGGAACACCAAATTTATAATATTATAAAAAATTGTTACAATTCACGGTTTATTATAAATTAGTCCTGCCTAAAGTTTATATATTTATTTTTATGCGTAAATCCCTTCTTTCTAACAAAAATGTAATCAAATATGGAATTTTTTTAACGGAAGTCAAGCTTCCTAAAAATTCTCATATTTGAAAACATTTTGTAAGAAAGTGGTCCCCGCACAAGTTTACTTTAAAAATAAATATATAAACTTGGCGCGGGCTTTTAGAATTTTGACCGTGAATTGTAACAAAAAATTGAATAAAAAAATTTAATTTTAAAATAATATTATAGAGGATGGAAAATGATAAATAAAAAAGAAATAAAAAAATTTATAATTGAAATATTAGAAACCATATTAGGCGCATTTATTATGTCTATCTCGGTTTCTCTTTTTTTACTTCCGAACGAGTTATCTTCAGGAGGATTTTCTGGTATAGCTACAATATTATACTATATATTTAAATTACCTGTTGGAACTACAATAATTGTGCTTAATATTCCATTATTTATAATAGCAACATTTAAAATCGGAAAAAAGTTTTTAGCAAAATCGCTAGTTGGAACGGTAAGCTTATCTATTTTTATAGATATTTTAGATAAAGTGCAACCTTTAACAAATGACAAAATATTAGCATGTGTGTATGGTGGAATTTTAACTGGATTAGGGACAGCTCTTATTTTACGTGCACATTCTTCAACAGGAGGATCTGATTTAACAGGAAATATTATAAAAGAATATAAACCTATGGCTAGAACAGGAAATTTAATAACAATTATAGATGGGATTGTAGTGTTCTTAAATGTGATTTTTTTGAAAAAAATTGAAATAGGCTTATATTCTGCAATTACAATTTATATTATGGGAAAAATAATTGATGTAATTTTTGAAGGAATATATTTTACTAAATTAGTTTTTATAATAAGTGATAAAAGCGATAAAATTTCCGAAGTGATAAGAAAAGATGTAAAGAGAGGTGTTACTGGAATATATGGAAAAGGGATGCATGCAAATAAAGAAAAACTAGTTTTAATGTGTGCGATAGGAAGAAGGGAACTTGCAGAATTAAAAACAAAAATTAAAGAAATCGATTCAAATGCATTTTTAATTATAACAAATTCAAGAGAAGTGCTGGGTACAGGATTTAAGGAATAATTTATTTTAATATTTTTTTATCATAAATTGACATTAAGTTACTTTTATAGTAGAATATGTTTGTAAAATTAGATTTAATAGGAGGCAATATGAGTAAAGGTAAAAGATATAATGAAGAAGAAAAATTAAATGTTAAAAAAGTATTTGCAGTTATTATAGCAATCATAGTACTTGTGATGGTTGGATTTATGCTAAAAAATATTTTATCTAAAGCAAAAAATACAAAACCCGTAGAAGCAGTAAATTATTATGCTTTGTATCAAGATGCAAAATGGGGAATAATTGGAACTAATGGTGAAACCGTCATAAATCCAATGTATCAAGAAATTCCAATAGTAATAGACAAAAGTAAAGATGTATTTTTATTTACTTATGACATAAACGAAGAAGATGGAACATATAAAACAAAGGCTGTAAATAAAAACAATGAGCAGTTATTTACAAATTATAATAAAGTAGAAGCATTAGAAAATTATGATAGTGCAGAAAATGTTTGGTATGAAAAAAATGTTTTAAAAGTTGAAAAAGATGGTAAATGGGGATTAATAGATACTAATGGAAAAGAAATTTCAGAAATAATATATGACAACATAAAAACATTAAAAGGAATACAAAACAGCATTATAGTTGAAAAAGAAGGAAAATATGGACTTTTAAATTGTAATGGTGTAAAAATCTTAGATACAAATTATTCTGAAATTTTAAATTTTGGTGATGATTATATAAATGGATACATAACAAAAAATCAAGATGGAAAATTTGGAATAGTAAATGTATCTGGGGAACAGGTACTTGAAAATAATTATGAAGAAATTTACAACATATATAGTGATAAATATTTTGTAATAGGAGAAAATGGAAATCAACAATTAATAAATAAAGATAAAGAAAAAGTACTAACAGAAAATTTTGATGAAATAAAACAAATAACATCAACAGGTGTTATATATGTAAAAGACGGAAAATATGGCTTTATGGATTTTGAAGGAAATATCATAATTGAAGCCAGTTACGATGTTCTAAACGAAATAAATACAGGAATATTTTTAACACAAAAAGATGGTAAAGCTGGATTAATAGACAAAGATAAAAACGAAAAAGTAGCATTTAATTTTAAAAATATTTATTACAACCAAAAAGCAGGTATATATATAGCTGAAAATGAAGATTTGACACAAACTCTTATAGATTCAAATTTCCAAACAAAAGTAGTGGGAATTCTATCTGAACTAAATACAGACAAAGGTTATATGAAAATAAAAGTAGATGATAGTTATAAATATTATAACTTCAGATTTGAAGAAAAAAATATTAAAGATATCTATGTAAATAATAAAATATTTGTAAGCAAAAAAGATGGGAAATACGGATTTATTGATACAAAAGAAAACGTTGTTGTAGACTATATATATGAGGATGCTACAGAATTAAATGAATACGGATTTGCAGCAATAAAAAAAGATGGATTATGGGGTGCAATAGATAAAGAAGGAAACATAGTAATTGATCCAAAATATAATTTAGACGAAAATTTAAAAATAGATTTCATAGGAAAATGGCATTTGGGAGTAGACTTAAACATGAATTACTATTGTGATAAATAACAAAATAAACTAAAGTTAAAAGGAGAAAAAAATGGAGCTAAAGACAAGATACCAATATACATATTTTATAAACAATTTTGTTATTAAAGAAAGTAAATATTCAAAATATATATTAAAATTACTTAAAGATAAAAGATTTAAATTAAAGATATTTGATAAAAACAAAGACTTAGAAATATATACATATTTCTTACCCAAAATAAGAGAATTTCTTTTTGGAACTTTTGAACTTTCTGAAAAGCAAAAACAAAATAAATTCAAAGAGTTACCATTAGAAACAAAAACTGCAATTCTAGCAAAATATCCTTGCGTAACATTTGAATATCAATTACCACAAGACATACAAGGAAAAACAGTTGATGAAAATAGTATTTTTTTTAAAATACAAAAAATAGGTATAGTTTTATTTAATACAGGAATAGGATTTTTATATTTAAAAACAAATATTGAAGATAGTAATGAGTTTAGAGATATATTAAATTTCAACTATAAATTTAGAGATATTAATCAAGAAGGTAATGACTTAAAAAATTATGATAATATAAAAGTACAAGCTGATTCATTTGAAAATATTCTAGCATTAAAAGATTTTATTTATAGTATAACAGGTTCAAATATTGAAGCTTTAAAGTACAATATCGATATAGAAAGATTTTATACATATTCTTATTCTTGTATTAAACAAGATGAATGGAATATGAATACATCTTTCGAAAACATTAAAGATGAGTTTTATAAATATGTTAATATTTTACCATTTGATAACAATAAAAATATAACAATTCCAGAAAATTCTAAAGTAATTGCCAATTCAAAATATTCTAAAATAGGAATCACAAAATTAGGTATCAGTTTATTAAGCTCAGACTGTGATATAAATAATTATACAGTATTACCTGGTGAATTCGAAAATCAGTATTTGTATACATATATACTTTCACTATATTTAAAATTATACATAAAAAAATTAAATTATGAATTTAAAGAGGGTAAAAATTTAGAAAAAATAAGAAAAGAATTTGTTAAATTTACAAAAAATATTTGGATACAAGAAGTTACTTCAGAGGATATTGGTAGTCTATATTATAACTATACAAAAGAAGCATTAGAAATAGAAAAAATATATAATGAAGTAAAAAACAAATATAATATTTTATATAGTGAATTAAAAATAGAAAAAAGTGAAAAAACAACTAAAATAATGATTGGGATTTTAATAGCTTCATTAATTTTTAATATAATCAATTTTGTATTGTATTTTAAATAGATAATTGAGGTTATTATATACTTTAACTTTTAAATGCCTGTAGTCATAGCCTTGAAGTGAGAGGTGCAAAGTGAAATATGAAAATTAAGTGTGGTGTCGATATAATTGAAATATCACGAATAAAAGAAAGTATAGACAATATTGGAAATAGTTTTTTAAATAGAGTATATACTAAAAACGAAATTGAATATTGTGAAAGTAAAGGGAGATCAAAATATGAACACTATGCAGCCAGATTTGCGGTAAAAGAAGCGGTTTTCAAAGCTTTATCAGAAATGGTTGATGACAAATATTCTATTACATGGAAAGATATAGAAACTATAAATGATGAACAAGGTAGGCCTAAAGTCGAAGTTTTATTTATACAAGGTAATAAAATAGAAAATATAGATATTAGTATTTCTCATTGCAAAGAATATGCGGTAGCAAATGTGGTAGTATTATTAAAGTAAATAAAACGAGGAGCAGATATGAATTTTTTTGACAGTCATATGCATATTGATGATGAGCAATTTGACAAAGACAGAGAAGAAGTAATAAAAAAGATATATAACAGTGGTGTTACAAAAGCGATAGATTTAGGGTGTGACATAGAATCATCAAAAAAAGTTTTAAATATAGCAAATAACACCAATTTTATATATGTGGCAGTTGGACTACATCCTGAAAATATTCCACAATCAGAAGATGAATTGTGGAAAACTATTTCTAAAATAAAAGAATTAGCAACTCAAAATAAAAAAGTTGTTGCAATTGGGGAAATAGGTTTGGATTTTTATTGGAGAAAAGATAATAAACAATTGCAAAAATTAGCATTTGAAACTCAAATTGACCTTGCAAATGAATTAAAATTACCTATTTCAATTCATACAAGAGATGCAATTGATGATATGATAGAAATTATTAGAAAAAAAGGAATAGAGAATTCAGGAGTATTACACTGTTGTCCGTTTAATCCAGAATTAGTTAAACATGGGTTAGATAATGGTTTATATATTGGATTTGGAGGAACATGTACATTTAAAAACTCAAAAAATGCACAGAAAATACTGGAAATGGTTCCATTAGATAAAATTTTAATAGAAACAGATTCACCGTATTTAGCGCCAGAGCCAGTAAGAGGAACAAGAAATGATTCAAGTAACTTAGTTTACATTGTAAATAAAATTGCTGAATTAAAAAATATGCCAGCAGAAGAAATTGCAGAAATAACATACCAAAATGCAGAGAGGTTGTTTAAAGTATAAAGGGAGGAAAATTAATGTTAGAAGTTAAAAGAGATGACTTTGATGAAAGCTTAGAAGATATTATGGCATCAATAAACGGAATTTTAAGTAAAACCGGAAAGGGCTATGAAACAAAAGAAGATGATAATAAAGAGATAGATGAAAATAAAAAGAATTGAGAAAGAAGGAGTTTATATGTTAAAAGAACAATTAATGCAAGATTTAAAAGATGCAATGAAAGAAAAAGACACAATAAAAAAAGATACAGTTCAAATGGTAAGAGCTGGAATTCTACAAATTGAAAAAGATAAAGGAATAGAGGTAGATGATTCAAAAATAATAGAAATAATAGCAAAAGAAGTTAAAGGAAAAAAAGATGCTTTGGTAGATTTTGAAAAAGGTGGAAGACAAGATTTAGTAAATCAAACTAATCAAGAAATTGAAATATTAAGCAAATATTTGCCAAAACAATTATCAAAAGAGGAAATAAAAGAAATAGTTCAAAAAATAGTTTCTGAATTAGGAGCAACATCAATAAAAGATATGGGACCTGTTATGAAGGAAGCCAAAAATCAAATAGGTGCTGGTGCTGATGGTAGAACTATTAATGAAGTGGTAAAAGAAATCCTTGCCTAAAGCCGTTTGAAAATAATTACAATTTTGACTGTGTTAAAAACTTGCTTAAAAATGCTCATGTACAACACGTACACTCCGCTTTTTTCGCAAGTTTTTGCCTTGTCAAAATTTAATTCTTTTCAAACTTGTGTGAAATATGATAAAAAAATATAATAAAACAAAATGTATGTTCTAAAAGTGTTTAAATTATAATAAAGTCTAAAAGGTGATAAAATGGAAATTTTAAAGACTAGCCTTTTAGGCTTATTTTTTGGCACTTTTGGAACTACACTTGGAGGTATTATTGGATGTACATTTAATAAAGTATCAAATAAATTTTTAAGCTTTATATTATCATTTGCATCAGGATTAATGATGTCAGTTATATGTTTTGATCTAATTCCTGAAGCTATTCAATTATCTAACATTTTAATTTCAGTTATAGGAATATTACTTGGTATATTTACAATGATCTTTTGTGATTTATTAGTGCAAAGTAAATTTAATAGAAATCAAAAATTAAAAACAAATAGTCTTTTAAAAACAGGAATTATTATAAGTATAGGACTTGCAATACATAATTTCCCAGAAGGTTTAGCAATAGGGTCTGGCTTTGATGTATCTACAAAATTAGGACTTGGTCTTGCTGTTGCAATTTGTTTGCATGATATACCAGAAGGAATATCAATGTCAGTACCTATGAAAAATGGAGGCATGGCAATTTGGAAGGTTTTGTTATATGTAATTTTGTCAGGAATAACAACAGGACTTGGTGCATTAGTAGGAGCAATTATAGGGAATATATCACAAACAATTATTGCTTTGTCACTTGGATTTGCGGCAGGAGCTATGCTCTACATAGTATCTGGAGAATTAATACCTGAATCAAATAAACTTTATAAAGGTAGAATTGGTGCTGTTGGAAATATGATAGGTTTTTTGATAGGAATTATTGCTACAAAAATATAAAAAGAAACAAAACAATTTTATAATTGCTTTGTTTCTTTTTATTATGCTGATTGATTGTTAGGACCAATTGTTCTTTCTCGTTCTTTATTAAGAAGTTCATAATTTAATTGATCTCTAACTGTTTTTTCAATGGCATCCATTGAGCCTTCTACATGGAAATTGTCTTGATTAACTAGTTCAGTTATCTTTTGTTCTAATGTGCTGTAATTGAAATTTTCTATTATTAATTTATTTTTATCAGAATGTGCCATAAGTCTAGATCTTATTTGTTTTATCATATCAGAATTCATATGAATACGCCCGGTTTGTAAATCTCCATCTACTTCATCTTTGGTTATAGTGCATTTTTCATCATGTGAATTTGCTTCTTGAGAACGGTTGGTAGCTTGCCTTTGACCACTGTTTTTGCTATTTATAGCTTCTCTGGTTTCTTTAGTTGTATAGTAGTTAGAAGTAGTTTTTAATGAAGTTGTAACTAAATCGGCATCATTTATTCCTTGTGTTCTATCTCTTTGTCCGATTCCAAGTTCAATAGTACCATGTGATCCAATATTTGCAGTTAACATATATTCAATATTACTAGAACCTTTAACTCTATAAATTGAGTTTACCTTTCCCTTTTTTACAGTATCTCCGTTTTCATTTGATTGAGCAACATCAGTATTTGGATAAATACCACCTGCTTGTTCAATATTTGGTATTTCAGAATAATTACCATCTTTATCCTTCAATAAGAAAGAAAACCTTGTAGTATTTGTTTTTCCATTTTCTATGCTATCAGAATATACTGCAACTAATTTACCGCCTTGAGGAATGCCTAAAATATCGCCAAGAGTTTGATATTCATTAACTTTTTGATTATTTAAATCAGTTGATTGCTTTTCTAAAGCTTCAATTTTTTTAGTATTTTGAGGTTGAGATTGTTTGCTTTTAGTATCTTTATCATCTTTTAAATGAATTTTAGTGTCTTTTTCAGAGTCTTTATTGTTTTCAATTAAATATTGAGGGGTTTCTGAAAATGCTAAAATTTTATCTTTTGGAATTCCTGTTTTCTCTGAAATTTCACTAAGCTGATTGTCAATATAAGCTAAAGAGTCTGAATTAATTGGTTCATAATTCTTCATATTAGCTAATTCACTAGAAGATAAAATGTCCACATAATCTTTTGAAGGAAGCATGCCATATCCGTTACCGTTATCTATAGCAATTAAATTACCATCTGTATCTACAAAACTGTATATAGGATGTTCTTTAAAACCGACGATCATAAGAAAGACATCTTGAGTTGTTGGGACATCTTTATTTGTAGTTAAATCTGTAATAGAACCAACGTAATAAATATTGTTTGTGTCTAATTTATATTCTATAGCTAGTTTCTGCATTGTATTATAAAGTGAAGAATCCATATTATAAATACCTCCAAATAATTATAAATAATATAATAACTATATTATAGCATTAAAATAACAATAAATCAACAAAAGTTACAATTCACGGTTTATTATAAATTAGCCCTGCCTAAAGTTTATATATT
>CAMIVO010000042.1 GCA_946401865.1 uncultured Clostridia bacterium | reverse complement strand
TTTATTATATCAAAGGACTTTCTTTTTGTATATTCCGAAACCATTTTACACTATCGATTAGTCAAAATGATTTGCAATTTAGAGTCCTTTATGTTATAATAAATTTAGGTAGTTTATTTACCTATGAAATCCGTCAACAAAATTTTAAACAAAAGGAGGAAAACGATGATAGGATTTGGAAATTTTGAAGAGCGGAATTTAGAAATCAAGACACTGAGCGATAAACGCTTGGTGAAGATTGACACAGAAAATGAAGGCTTCTATGATAAAGTCCTGAATTATCCGTCTGAAAATGAAAGAATTCAGGATTTTATCGAAGCAATCAGTGAGGTTAAGGAAATAGGTATAGAGCCTTTCTATAGGCCCACTATGGATCCCACACTTGAGCGTGGAATATTGACCTTTAGAAAGGGAAATCAACCGTTGGTTAGAATGACTTTTGACTTTTGGAGAAGGGGGATAAAAGACTTACATCCCTTCGGAGAACAAAACGCCTGGTCCTGGAAGATTGGTACAGAGTACCAATATTACGCTTTCTTGACCTGGCTCATTAATCAGCTGGTCGAGAGTGGAGAGACTCTCGATAAGGCATTTTATAAAGTAGTACTTGACTCGAAAGAGTTGGGTCACTACAAAAATTCGAAAAATGCTAAGGGTATGTTGGAGCCAACGGGAAGCCGAAAGATTTGCGGGGTTTATGACCTTGCAAATACACACAAGCTTCTCGAATGCTCGAACAAAGACGGGACGATGTGGATTGCTGGGGGAAGCTACGATGAAATAAGTACGTACCATCCGTTAGCTAACATTTTCTCAACGAATAAGACCGATTGGATGTTCCTTCGGTCTGTAGCCTGGTTGGTCGTTACGGAAGATTTCTAATGAGAGATGGGACCTGCGTTGCAGGTCTCATCTCAATTTAATCAAAAATAAGAAAAAATCACAAAAATAAATCTTAAAATTTATTTTTGTGATTATTTTAATTACGGTCTAAAATTTAGTGCCATTTTTTCAGTGGTCTCGGACGGATCTCTTTTTCAAAAAATTCGCATAAATTCACAAACAGATGTTTACAAAACAAAAATTTAGTGCTATAATAGTAAAGAAAAAATACTAAAAAGGACAGTTTCAAAAATGGAAAAAATATATATGTGTATAGACTTAAAAAGTTTTTATGCATCTGTAGAATGTAAAGAAAGAGGTTTAAATCCTTTGACAACTAATTTAGTTGTTGCAGATAAATCTAGAACTGAAAAAACAATTTGCTTAGCTGTTACACCATCACTTAAATCATATGGAATTCCAGGTAGAGCGAGGCTTTTTGAGGTTATTCAAAAAGTGAAAGATATAAATTTTGAAAGAAGAATATATGCGCCAAATCATAAATTTTCTAAAAAATCTTATAATGATATCGAATTAAAAAAATGTCCTTGGTTAGAACTAGATTTTATTATTGCAGAGCCAAGAATGGCATATTATATGAAATATAGTTCAGATATTTACAATATATATTTAAAATATTTAGCACCTGAAGATATTTATGTTTATTCTGTAGATGAGGTATTTTGTGATATTACAAATTATTTAAAATCATATAAAATGACTTCAAAAGAACTTTCAACTACTATTATTCAAGATATATTAAATACTACAGGAATAACTGCAACAGCTGGAATTGGTACAAATTTGTATTTAGCAAAAGTTGCAATGGATGTAGGCGCAAAACATGTAAAACCAAATAGTCAAGGGGTTAGAATTGCAGAACTTGATGAGATGAGTTATAGAAAATTGTTGTGGAGTCATAGACCAATTACAGATTTTTGGAGAGTAGGAAAAGGGTATAGTAAAAGATTAGAAGCCAATAATATGTATACAATGGGAGATGTTGCAAGGTGTTCAATAGAACATGAAGATTTATTATATAAATTATTTGGAATAAATGCAGAACTATTAATAGATCATGCGTGGGGATTAGAGCCATGTACTTTAGAAGATATAAGAAATTATAAACCATCAACTAATAGCTTAAGTTTAGGACAAGTCTTGCATTGTCCATATGATTATAATAAAACAAAATTAATTGTTAAAGAAATGACTGACTTATTGGTTTTAGATTTAGTAGAAAAAAGACTTGTTACAAATCAAATTGTTCTTACAATAGGTTATGATATAGACAATTTAAAAGAAAGCAAGAAGAACCAAAATTACAATGGCGAAGTTACTGTAGATAGGTATGGAAGAAAGGTACCAAAACATGCACATGGTACAATAAATTTAGTAGAAAGTACATCTTCAACTAAAATTATTTTAGAAAAAACAATGGAACTTTTTGAAAGAATTATAGATAAAAATTTATTAACAAGAAGAATAAATGTAGTTGCAAATAATGTACAAAGTGAAGATAAAGTAAGCAATAATAATAGTTTTGAACAACTAAATTTATTTACAGAACTTAATCAAAATTCAAAAGAAGAACATCAAAAAGAGATTGAAAAAGAAAGAAATTTACAGCATGCTATAATTGACATTAAGAAAAAATACGGAAAAAATGCTATACTTAAAGGTATGAATTTTGAAGAAGGTGGAACAACAATTAGCAGAAATAGCCAAATTGGTGGACATAGAGCAGGGTAAAATCGTCAAAAAGGAGAATTTTGATATATGAATAATTATGATGATATAATTAATTTAGAAAGACCTATTTCAAAAAAACATGGGAAAATGTCAATAGCAGATCGTGCTGCTCAATTTGCGCCTTTTGCTGCATTAACAGGATTTGGTGCAATAATAAAGGAAACAGCAAGATTAACAGATAAAAAAATTGAATTAGAAGAAGGAGAAAAAGAGATTTTAGACGAAAAAATAAAAATTTTAAAAAGCAAAATTAACGAAAATCCTATTATAACAATTACATTTTTTGAAAAAGATTTGTTAAAAGAAGGTGGAAAATATATAAAATTAACGGGTAGCTTAAAGAAAATTGATGAATATACTCAAGAAATAATTATGTTAGATAATTCTAAAATTAATATACAAAATATAAGTGAAATAGAAATTAATGAAAATTATTGTTACAATTCACGGTTTATTATAAATTATCCCTGCTTAAAGTTTATATATTAATTTTTAAAGTAAACTTGTGCGGGGACCACTTTCTTACAAAATGTTTTCAAATATGAGAATTTTTAGGAAGCTTGACTTCCGTTAAAAAATTCCATATTTGATTACATTTTTGTTAGAAAGAAGGGATTTACTTTAAAAATAAATATATAAACTTGGTGCGGGCTTTTAGCAATTTGACCGTGAATTGTAACAAATTATTGTAATTTAAGGTTATTTTAATCACAAAATCTCTTGACAAATATAAATTAAATACTGTATAATTATTATGTGTGTAAATAGTAAACTTTACATACAAATTTTAAGAGGAGTACAAATTATGTTAGCTAAAGTATGGAAAAAAGTATGTATTTTTATATTAATAGTTGCTTGTTTATTTAATATTATTTCTAAACTTATAGGAAGAGTTTCTTTTAATAAAGAAGCTGTTGAATCTGCTAAATATATGGTAGAACAATATAAAACTGAAAATGATAAAAATATTATAAAATAGACTTGAAATTTTTTACTATATGTGGTAATATATAATTTGTGTTTTTTGTGGTGCGGTCAGAAATCGCACAAATTTAGAAGAAGAGGTGAAAAAAATGAAAGACATACAACCAGCATACGAAGAAACAACAATAACATGCGCATGCGGAAATGTTATAAAAGTTGGATCAACAAAAAAAGATATGAAAGTAGATATTTGTTCAAAATGTCATCCATTCTGGACAGGAAACTTATCTAGACGTGATACAGCAGGAAGTAGAGCAGACAAGTTCAAAAAGAAATATGGACTTGCATAATTTAAAAGATAATAAGAATAGAGATTCCTCTGTTCTTTTTTTATGTTTTAAGGAAAAAATCAATATTTTTCTAAAATACCTCTTGATAATTAAAATCATATTTGATATACTTGTGAGGTAAATTTTAAACAAAAGGAAAAAGAAATGAATCAAAAGAGTATAGTAAAAAACTATTTATATAACTTAACTTATCAAATACTTACAATTATATTACCATTGATAACTGCTTCATATTTAGCAAGAGTATTAGGACCTACAGGAAATGGAATATATATTTATACATACACAATTGTAAACTACTTTGTCCTATTTGGTTCTTTGGGAATATCAATGTATGGACAAAGAGAAATAGCATATATACAAAATGACAATATAAAACGTAAAAAAACTTTTATAGAACTTGTAACTTTTAGATTTATCGCAATAGCAGTAGCTTCTATAATTTATTACTTTTACTTTATGAGAACAGGTGAATATGTAATATATTATAGGATTTTATTTTTTGAGTTATTAGCAGCTGGTTTTGATATAAGCTGGTTCTTTCAAGGAATGGAAGATTTTAAAAAAACGGTTATTAGAAACATTTTAGTAAGACTAACATCAGTTGCTCTAATATTTATTTTAGTTAAACAACAATCAGATTTAAATAAATATCTTGCAATATATGCCTTTGCAGATTTGCTAGGAAATATATCATTGTGGTTATATTTGCCAAAATATTTTAAAGGAATTAAAGTAAAAAATATAAGTATAACAAAACAAATTCCAGCAATTATTTTACTTTTCATCCCTCAAATTGCAAATAAAATATACAATATGTTAGATACTACAATGCTTGGAAATATTATTGCAGATAAATCAGAGACAGGGTTTTATGAACAAAGTCAAAAAATAATTAGGGTTTTACTTACTGTAGTTACATCACTTGGAACTGTTATGGTTCCAAGAATGGCAAATATGTTTGCAAATGGTGAAAAAGAAAATATTGCTAAATATATGAAAAAATCATTTAATTTTACATATATGCTTAGTTTTCCTATCATATTTGGATTAATAGCTATTTCAAGAGACTTTGTGCCTTGGTTTTTTGGACCAGGTTACACAAAAGTAGTTATACTTATGAATATAATTGTGCCTATTATTTTACTTATGGGAATTGCAAATATTTTAGGAACCCAATATTTACTTCCAACCAAAAGACAAAAAGAATTTTCTATTTCAGTTCTAGGAGGTATTATTGTTAATTTTATTTTAAATTATATAATGATACATTTATGGAAAAGTATAGGAGCATGTATAGCAACTGTTATATCTCAATTGGTGGTAGATGCAATTCAATGTTATTATGTTAAAGACGAAATAAATCTAAAAGAAATGTTTAAACTTTCATATAAATATCTATTTGCTGGCATTATGATGTTTATTTGTTGTATGTTAGTTAGAATAATATGTTCTGGATTTATTTGTTTGATAATTCAAATTGTACTTGGAGTTATAATTTACTTTGGAATACTTATTATATTTAAAGATGAATTTATATATTTAATAGTAGACAGAATAAAACAAAAATTTTTAAATGTATTAAAGAAGGGATAAATAATGTATTTAATTGTTGGATTGGGAAATCCTGAACCTGAATATTCAAGAACTAGACATAATATGGGATTTGATGTTATAAATAAACTTTCAGAAAAATATAACATAAAGGTTGAAAAAAAAGGTTTAGATTCATTATATGGAACAGGAATAATTGAAAATGAAAAAGTAATTCTTTGTAAACCTCAAACATACATGAATTTAAGTGGAGAGGCAATTATAAAATTTATTAGATTTTATAAAATAGATTTATCTAAAGTAATTATAATATATGATGATATTGATTTAAATCCAGGAGATGTAAAAATACGCAAAAAAGGTGGAGCTGGAACACATAATGGAATGAAATCTGTTATAGAAAACTTAGGAACTACAGAATTTCCACATGTACGAATAGGAACTGGAAAACCAATAGAGAAACAAAATTTAATAGAATATGTTATAAGTAAATTAACCAAAGAAGAATATGAGTCTTTAAAAGATGCAATAAACACAGGAGCAGAAGCTGTTTCGGAAATTATTAAAATCGGAATAGATAACAGTATGAATAAAATCAATGCGTTATAAAAGGGAGGAAGGCTTAAAAGCCAAAAATTATGTTAGAACTTATAGTAAATAAAAATCAAGACGTTGAAACAATTGCATTAGTTGAAAATGGTAAAATGTTAGAACATTACATAAGCACTGAAGCTGAAAGAAAAAGAAGATTAGAAGGAAATATTTATATTGCACAAGTTGGAGATATTATAAATGGAATGCAGGCAGCTTTTATTGATTATGGGGAAAAAAAGAAAGGGTTTATACATTTAAAAGATATTTTACCTAAAGTCGATGAAACAAAACAAAAAGTTGACAATACAATAGATATTTCAAAAGTTGTAAAACCAAATCAAAAGATTATGATACAAATAAAAAAAGACAGTGATTTTTCAAAAGGAGCAAGAGTATCTACACATATAAGTTTGCCTGGAAAATATATTGTTCTTATGCCAAATACAGACTTTATAACAATTTCTCAAAAAATTGCATCAGAAGATGTAAAAAAAGAATTAAAAAAATTTATTAAAACAAATCTTCCAGAAGGATATGGTGCAATAATTAGAACATCATGTGAAAAAGCACAATTTGATGAAATAAAATCTGATATTGATGTTTTATTAGAAAGATGGAAAAAAATCCAAACAAAATATAAGCAAGTAAAAACAGTTCCTAAATTAATATGGGAAAGTGAAGGAATTATTGAAAAAATCATTACAGATTTAAGTTCAAAAAATCTTGAAAATATTGTTACAAATGATAAAGAAATTTATGATAAATTATCAAATAATTATAGTAAATCAAATATAAAAATTGTATATGAAGAAAAGGCTAATTTACTTGAAAAATACGACTTAGAAAAACAAATAGAAAAATTACAAGATAGAAAAGTATGGTTAAATTGTGGTGGATTTATTACAATAGATAAAACAGAAGCCTTAACTGCTATTGATGTAAATACTGGAAAATTCACAGGAAAAAAAGATTTAGAATCAACAATTTTTAAGGTTAATAAAGAGGCAACAATAGAAATTGCAAAACAAATAAGGCTTAGAGATATAGGTGGAATTATAATAATTGACTATATAGATATGACAAACAAAGAAGATAAAGAAAAAATTGAAGAACTTTTAAAAGAAACTTTTAAGTCTGATAGAGCTAAAACTCAAATTGAAGGATTTACTAAGCTTAATTTAATGGAACTTACAAGGAAACATATTTGTAGTCATTTAAATACATAAAAGGTGTATTATTATAAAAATTGTTAATATTATAAAATATTATAAATTATATTAAGAAAGGATGAGGAAAATGTTAAAGAAAGTTGGAATTTTAATTAATGGAGGAGATGCACCAGGTCTAAATGCAGTAATTCGTGCAATTGTTAGAACTGCAGAAAAAAATCAAGTAGAATGTTATGGTTTTTTAGATGGGTTTAATGGAATATTAAATAATAACTATGTTAGATTAGATCATCAACCTATTACATCTGGTATTTTGCATAAAGGTGGAGCAATAATTGGATCTTCTTTAAATTCAAATGTATTTAACTATAAAGTTGTTGAAGAAGATGGGAGTGTTGTATATAAAGATTTATCAGAAAAATGTGTTCAAAATTTAAAAGAAGATGGAATTGATTGCTTATTCACATTAGGAGGGGATAGTACTCAAAAATCTGCAAGAGACTTTTCTTTAAGAGGAATAAATGTAATTGGTGTACCAAAAACAATAGACAATGATGTTGCTTGTACAGATGTTACATTTGGATTTGAGTCAGCTGTATCGGTTGCGACAGAAGCATTAGATAGACTTCACACTACTGCTGAGACACACAATAGAATTATGGTATTGGAAGTTATGGGAAGATATGCTGGATGGATAACTCTTGAATCTGCAATAGCTGGTGGGGCTGATGTTGCGCTACTTCCAGAAATTCCATATGATATAGAAAAAGTTGTAAAAAAAATAAAAGATAGACAAAAAGCAGGAAAGAATTTTAGTGTAGTTGTTGTCTCAGAAGGTGCTTTTCCAAAAGGTGGAAGTATTTCTGTAAAAGATACTAGAGAAGGTGGACAAGGTGTAATAAATATTCAACTTGGTGGGGCTGGTGATATTGTTGCAAAAGAACTTGAAAAACGTACTGGACTAGTATCAAGAAATACAACATTAGGATATTTACAAAGAGGAGGAAGCCCAACAGCATCAGATAGAATTTTATCAACAAAATATGGTGCTAAAGCAATGGAACTTGCATTAGAGGGAAAATTTAATGTCTTAACAGTTATAAAAGACGGAAAATTAGATTATGTAGATTTAGAAGATGTTGTTGGAAACAACAAAAAAATTGGAGCTGTTGAAGGTGGAACAGAAGATAGCAATATGAAGGTCGTAAAAATGGATGATGATTTAGTTAAAACAGCACGTAATATTGGTATTTGTTTAGGAGATTAAGGCTTTAAAAATTATTACGGAACTATTACAAATTTGTAATACATTTGTAATAGTTTTTTTTTTATTTTTATGATATATTTAAAAAAGAATGAACCAAAAGACAAATAAATATGTCTAATATTTATAAAAAACAGGGAGGATAAAAAAATGGAAGAGAAGAAACCATTAAAAATCAAATTTAAAACAGCTATAGTTTTAATAATTATAGGAGCTATTATATTAACAATTTTTGGAGCAAATGTATATGCATCAGCTAATGGGTATGGAAACGTATTTTTCTTTATAAAATATCTAATAACAGGAGAGAAACCTGAGATATCTGGAAAAGATGAATTACTTTCAGATAGAGATATAACAATATCATATGAGCCAATTGTTTTAACAGAAAAAATAAAAATACAAATAAGAAACTTACAAATAAAAGACAATAAAGCAAAATTGTTTGTTGCAGTAAATGATAATCAATCAACAGAAGATACACCATTAATGTACAAAGTGTACAATAATGAAAATAAATTAATATGTGATCAAAAAAGCTCGAAAGAGGATAATAATACAACAGAATATATAGAAGAACTTTTATTAAAAGAATTTAAAAATGACGAAAAAATAATACATTTAGAAATTTTTAATTCAAAAAATCAAAAATTAACAAGAATTACAATTAACATAGAAACTAGAGAACTAATTGTAGATGGCGAAAAAGAAGCAATTGAAAAAATTTCAGAAATTGAATTGAAACAATTTTTAGGATATGTTACTTCACTTGAACCAAATAAGGATTCAGAGGATGAAAGAATACTATTTGCAAATTCTATGTTAGCTCAAAAAGAAGGATTAGAAGTAAATAAATTAGATGAAGTAAATAAAATGCTAGATGCAACTGGATATGAAAGATTAAGTAATCCTCTAAAAAATGCTGAATATTTTAAAATAGTAAACAAAGGTGGAATAAATTATATTGAAGTAACAGCAGGTAGAGGTGGCTTCGAACCAGATACAGTAATAGAGATAAAAGAAATATCGTATTGTGGAGGATTATATACAGCAAAATTTAATTATACATTTATTCATGAGCCTGATACATTTAATCCGAACCATTTGGATGAATTAGAAATAAAAGAAACAACTGTTTACTTTAGAAAAAATGAAGATACTACATATTCAACTTTTAAAGTAGTGAAATTTGAAGACAATAATGAAATGACAAAGAATGTATTGATAGAAAATGACGAACTTATAAGAAGTGATATAGTTACTCAATTAACTCCAAGTGGATTTGCAGGAAGTTCATTAAATAGAGTTGAGTTATATTCTAATAAAGAGGTATATTTAATAACATTTGATGGAAACGGATTTGAAAATAACAATATTAAATCAAATGTATTAATTGCAAAAAATGTAGATTCAATCTATAAAGCTGAAGATGGAGATATTTATATCAAAAGTGGAATACAAATTAAAGACGACATAGGATGGATACATTTTGAAGATGGTAATAATCTTGGAACTAATATAAATTCAAAAACTGAATATGAAAAAGCAGAAGAAGCAATTAAAAGCAAATTGTTAGATAAAAACTGGTTAAAGAATAATACACTTATAAAATCAGCAAATGGTAATAGTAATTCAATTGAAGAACAAGATTATAAATTTGCAGTAATAAAAGAACAAGACACAAAAAATCCGGTTGTAGTATTAGTTGTTACAGCAGAAAAAATACTAACAAAAAATACATTTGTTATCAGTTATAAAAATAATGATGTAAATATTAAAAAGGTTTCAGAAGGTCATTATCAACATGTAGATACATTAACTAATGGTGAGTATTATGCAACAACATATGAACATATGAACGAATGGGCATTTGAATTACTTGAAGTTTCAAGTGATGATATTGGTGTAGTTGATAGAAATCATGGAACACTTGGAGATGAAGATTATGACTACATGGAAGTAATAGATTTTGAAAATAATAATAATTTAAAAAGTGTTATAACAGAGTTAAATGAAACCAATTTAAATAAATTATTAAAAAATCAGAAAAACAAAAACAATATTATTACTTCATTAACTCCAAGTGGATTTGCAGGAAGTTCATTAAATAGAGTTGACTTATATTCTAATAAAGAGGTATATTTAATAACATTTGATGGAAACGGATTCGAAGAAAGTAATATAATATCAAAAGAATTAATTGCAAGAAATGCAGATTCAATTTATAAATCTGATGAAGGAGATATTACTGTAAAAGGCGGAGAAAAACTTGTATCTACACAAAATTGGATTCATTTTGTACAGTAAATATCAAGAATTAAGTTGATTTAGGAGGAAAAAATGGAAGAGAAGAAACCATTAAAAATCAAATTTAAAACAGCTATAGTTTTAATAATTATAGGAGCTATTATATTAACAATTTTTGGAGCAAATGTATATGCATCAAAACATGGATATGATAATATATTCTTTTTAATTAAATATAAAATTACAGGAGAAAATGAAAAAATTACAGACAGAGACAAATTATTAATAGAGGATGATGATAAAAAAATTGTTGAAAATCAAAAGGATGATACAAAGTTTAGTGATGAAGGAGTTAAAACAGAAAACAATAAAAATATAGTTTTATATAATGGTATGGAAATTCTAACTAAAACAGGGATTCAAGACATATCTGATATGAAAAACACAGAAGATAATAAAAATAAATTCAATACTAAATATTATAATTATGAAAACGGAAAATATTTAAATGAAAGCATTGGTACATTTGGTGATGAAACATATGAAGGATATTCAGTTGTTTCAAATGTTAAAAGAATTGCAATGACAAAAAAATACACTGCAATACCAAGAGAATATGTTACAATAAACAAATTACCAAATGAATTAGCTGATATGTCAGATTATTCTTCTGTTAACATTGATGAAATTGATTTAGATGGTGATGGATTAAAAGAACATATTGTTTGCTATACATTTAATGCCTCAGCTGATGATTATGAAGATGGAGAGATTCAAGCATCATCTGGAATAATGTTGTTTGATAATAATTATAAAAAAATAGCAGACCTAGTTACATTAGATCAAGGTTTTTGGGGAAATATTAAAACAGAAAATAATAAAATGTTTTTGTCATTAAAGGATATTGAATATATTGATATTAATGAAGATGATGTCATGGAAATAATAATAAAAGTACCAAGTTATAGCGGAACTAAAATTAGTATTTTAGAATATAAAAATAAAATATTAAACGGAGAAAAAAATATAAAAGCTTCATTATTGCCATAGTAAAAAAAGAGAATTATACAAGAAGGTGTAAAAGTTGAAAAAAAGAAAATTATTTTGTGAATATGGTCCAATTGCATATAAAATTTCATTAAAAAAAGAGGCAATAAAAAAAGATTTAAAAGACTTAAAAGCTGGGAAAAAATTTGCAAAAAAGAAAAACAAAGAAAACTTACAATATATTTGGAAGGGTGATACAAAAGTATTGCTTAGAAAGCTAGAAGGCGTAGATATGCAGTTACAAATAAATAAAGTAACTAATTTAAAAATTGCTAGTAAAAAAATTGATGGCTTAATTGTAAAACCCGGAGAAGAGTTTTCTTTTTGGAATTTAGTGGGAAATGCTACTAAATCAAAAGGATATAAAGAAGGCTTAGTTATAAGTAATAGTAAAATGAAAACAGGAGTTGGGGGAGGATTGTGCCAAATGGCTAATATGATACATTGGCTCGTTTTACATACTCCTCTTACAGTTACAGAATTACACCATCACTCAGATGCATTATTTCCTGATGTGAAAAGAAGAGTTCCTTTTGGTACAGGTACTTCTATAAGCTATAAAGCACTTGATTATAGATTTAAAAACACAACAAAATATCCAATTCAAATACGAGTATGGTTAGACGAAACATTTCTTTATGGAGAAATAAGATGTGATGTGCCACTCAATAAAAAATACAAAATAATTGAGGAAGATAATCATTATGCTAAAGATGAAGAAGGTATTTTTTATAGAAATAGTAAAGTATATAGAATTATTATAGATAAGGAAACCAATAAAGAAGAAAAAAAAGAATTAATATTAAATAATCATTCAAAAGTTATGTACGATTATAGCCTAATTCCAGAAAATGAAATTAGGGGGAATGTAAATGATATTAGATGATATATTAAAAATATTAAAAAGCAATTCTAATAGTATTGCATATAGGATTGGAGAAAATAAATATACATATAAGCAATTATATAAATATGTTTGTAATATATATCATTTTTTACTTGAAAATAATAAAAATAAAAAACCTGTGGTAGTTTATGGAGCAAAAGAAATATATATGAAAGCATCATTTCTTGCATGTTCTTTTGCTGGAATTCCATATGTACCTATAGATATAAATATACCTCAAAATAGAACAAAAAGCATAATTAATCAAGTAAATCCAAATATAATCATTGGTGATATAGATAGTAATTTTAATTCGATTAGCAAAAATACAATTTATAATATCATGGAAAATGAAAGTTATAATAATATAGATAATATTTACTTAAAACCTGAAGATACATATTATATTATTTTTACATCTGGAACTACAGGACAACCAAAGGGAGTTGATGTTACATATTCAAATCTAAATAGCTGTATAAATTGGTTAAAAGAAATTACGAGCGCAAACAAAGAGATAATATTAAATCAAGCAAATTTTTCTTTTGATTTGTCAGTTGCAGATTTGTATTTAAGCTTAATTACTGAAAGCGAGCACTTTATATTAAGTACCAATAGTATGATGGATTTTAGTACAATCTTTTCGGAATTAAAAAAAAGTAATGCTACTATTGCTGTTATGACACCTTCTTTTGCAGATTTACTAATGACTGATGATTCTTTTTCAGAAAAACTTTTACCTAATTTAAGAAAAATTATTTTTTGTGGAGAAAAATTACTAAATTCAACTGTAAAAAAAATGTATTCTAGATTTAATAATATTGAAATAATTAATACATATGGACCTACAGAGTGTACATTTGCTGTAACAAGTTTTGTAATACCAAAAGATATTGAAGGTGTTATTCCTGTAGGAAAATCAAAAAGTGATTGTGAAATTTTTATACTTGATGAAAATAAAAAAGAAATGCCTGATGGAACAAAAGGTGAAATTTTAATAACTGGAGAAAGTATTGCAAAAGGATATATAAACTTTAAATCTGATAAGTTTATAAGATTTAAAGGTAGAAAAGCCTATTTAACAGGAGATGTTGGTTATTTAAAAAATGGTACTTTATATGTTGATGGAAGAAAAGATACTCAAATTAAATATAAGGGATATAGAATAGAACTTAAAGATATAGAATCTAATATTACAAATCTAGGGGATATAGAGAAAGTGGTTGTTATTCCTAAAAAAGATGAAAATGAAAAAGTAGAAATGATAATAGCATTTATTAAAACAAAATCTAAAACAGAACTTGAAATTAGAAAAGAATTGAAAAAAAGGTTGCCATCATATATGATTCCAAAAATAAAAATTATACAAAAATTCCCGATTAATAAAAATGGTAAATGTGATGATAAAAAGTTGTTAGAAGAATGTTATGGTTAATAAGGGGTGTAATAAATGGAAGAAAAAATTATACAAATAATTGAAAGACTAACTGGTTTTAAAGATTTGAAAAATAATAAAGATATTGATTTAATTGAAAATGAAATAATTGATTCTTTAGCATTTATAGAGTTAGTAAGCTCTTTAGAAGACGAATTTGAAATTGAAATACAACCAACTCAAATTGATCCAAATACTTGGAGAAAATTGTATAGTATAGTTAATCTAGTAACTGAATTAAAGAAATATAAAAAAGGAATGAACCAAAAGACAAATAAATATGTCTAATATTTATAAAAAACAGGGAGGAT
>CAMIVO010000041.1 GCA_946401865.1 uncultured Clostridia bacterium | reverse complement strand
GAGGGTGAAAATTAATGAAATTAAATAAAATTAAAGAAATGTCTTCACCTGAATTGGAAAAAGAATTAGGTGAATTAAAAACAGAATTATTTAAATTAAAATTTAGCTTAGCATCACATTCTTTAGACAATCCTATGAAAATTAGAGATGTTAAAAAAGATATTGCTAGAATCAATACTATTCTAACAGAAAGAAAAATTGCTGAGAAGAAAGGGGTAAATAATGGAACAAACTAGAAATCTTCGTAAAACAATGATAGGTACTGTTGTATCAAATAAAATGGATAAAACTGTTGTTGTTTCTGTTGAAAGAAAAGTTAGACACAGTGTTTATGGTAAAATTGTAAAAAGAACTTACAAATTAAAAGCTCATGACGAAAATAATAGTTGTAATGTAGGAGATACAGTTAAAGTTATGGAAACTAGACCTCTTTCTAAAGATAAAAGATGGAGAGTAGTAGAAATAGTTGAAAAAGCTATTATAAAATAACAAAACTAAAGGAAGGAGAAATAATATGATACAACAACAAACAATACTAAATGTTGCTGATAACACAGGTGCAAAAAAATTAATGTGTATCAGATGTTTAGGTGGATCATATAGAAAAACAGCTGGAATCGGAGATATTATTATTGCATCTGTTAAAGAAGCAATGCCAGGTGGAACAGCTAAAAAAGGTGAAGTTGTTAAAGCAGTTATTGTAAGAACTAAAAAGCCTATTAGAAGAGCAGATGGTTCTTATGTTAGATTTGATGATAATGCAGCAGTTATTATTAGAGAAGATAAAACACCAAGAGGAACACGTATTTTTGGACCTGTTGCTAGAGAATTAAGAGATGGAGAATATATGAAAATTCTTTCATTAGCTCCAGAAGTATTATAAGAAGGAGGAATACCTTAAATGAAAATCAAAAAAGGTGATAACGTAATGGTTTTATCTGGAAATGATAAAGGTAAAACTGGTGAAGTTCTAGAAGTTATACCAAAAACAGAAAAAATAATTGTAAAAGGTATAAATATTAGAAAAAAACATGTAAAAGCAGCACCTAACAAAGAAGGTGGAATACAAGCTTTAGAATTCCCAATTCATTCATCAATTGTAAACATTGTATGTCCAAAATGTGGAAAAACAACAAGAATTGGATATGTAATTGAAAATGATAAAAAATTCAGAGTTTGTAAAAAATGTGGAGAAAAATTAAATTAATGTAGAAAGGAGGATTCATATTAATGGAAGCATTAAGAGAACAATATGAAAAAGAAGTAGTACCTGCTTTAATGAAAAAATTTGGATACAAATCAATAATGCAAGTTCCAAAGTTAAATAAAATAGTAATAAATATTGGTTTAGGAGATACTAGAGATAACCCTAAATCATTAGAAAATGCAATGAATGATTTAACACAAATTACAGGTCAAAGACCAATTGTAACAAAGGCAAAAAAATCAATTGCTGCATTTAAAATAAGAGAAGGTCAAAATTTAGGATGCAAAGTAACATTAAGACAAGATAAAATGTATGATTTTGCATACAAATTAATGAATGTTGCACTTCCTAGAGTTAGAGATTTTAGAGGAATTTCAAGCAATTCTTTTGATGGTAGAGGTAACTACTCTATGGGTGTAAAAGAACAATTAATATTCCCAGAAATTGAATATGATAAAGTAGATAAATTAAGAGGAATGGATATAATTTTTGTAACAACAGCTAAAACTGATGAGGAGGCTAAGGAGTTACTTAAATTACTAGGTATGCCATTTCATGAATAAAATTTAATTAGGAGGAATAGAATCAATGGCAAAAATGTCAATGAAAGTTAAACAACAAAGACCACAAAAATTTAAAACTAGAGAATATAACAGATGTAAAATTTGTGGTAGACCACATGCCTATATAAGAAAATATGGAATTTGTCGTATTTGCTTTAGAGAATTAGCTCATAAGGGTGAAATTCCAGGAGTTAAAAAGGCAAGTTGGTAAAAGTTAGCCGTTCGAAGCGAAGCGAGTTACGGATAACTTTATGCACCGGAGCAAACGATTTGGAATGAAATGACAAATCGTTGATAGGCGGAACTGCAAAAAGAAAAATCTAAGCAAAAAAAGAGGAATAGCAAAAAGCCGTTCAAAATGCGGTAAAAAATTAAAATAGAAAACATATTAAAGTTTTCATTAGAAATAAATTTTTAATATAGTAAGATTTGAATTTTAATGAAAACGAGAGAGGAGGAAAAAAGTGAATATAACAGATCCTGTAGCAGATATGCTAACACGTATAAGAAATGCAAATACTTCTAAACATAAAACTGTAGATGTACCATCTTCAAAGATGAAACTATCAATTGCAGATATTTTGTTTAAAGAAGGATATATAAAATCTTATGAAGAAATAAAAGATGTTAACACACAAGGTGTTATAAGAATTACTCTTAAATATGGTGAAAATGGATCAAGAGTAATAGATGGTTTAAAAAGAATAAGTAAACCAGGATTAAAGGTATATGCCGGAAAAGATGAATTACCTAAAGTATTAAATGGTTTAGGTATAGCAATAATTTCAACATCAAAAGGTCTTATGACTGACAAACAAGCAAGAGAGCTTGGAGTAGGTGGAGAAGTACTTGCTTACATATGGTAATTTTTAGATAGATATAAAATGGAAGGAGAAAGAGAAATGTCTAGAATAGGAAACAAACCTATCAATATACCTGCTGGAGTAGAAGTAAAAATAGATGGAAATCATATTTCTGTAAAAGGACCAAAAGGAACTCTAGAAAGAGATGTTGAAAAAGAAATATCTTTAAAATTAGAAGGAAGCGTTCTTACAATTTCAAGAGATTCTGATTTAAACAGAAGTAAAAGTTTACATGGTCTAACAAGAACTTTAATTAATAATATGATTTTAGGTGTACAAAATGAATTTACTAAAGAACTTCAAATAAATGGTGTAGGTTATAGGGTTCAAAAACAAGGAAATAACTTAAACTTAGCTTTAGGATATTCACATCCTGTAATATTTGAAGCTCCTCAAGGAATTTCTTTTGATGTTCCAAATGCTAATACAATTATAGTTAAAGGAATTGACAAAGAATTAGTTGGTCAAACAGCTGCAGAAATTAGAACAAAAAGACCACCAGAGGTATATAGAGGTAAAGGTATTAAGTATAGTTATGAAACTATTAGACGTAAAGTTGGTAAGACTGGTAAATAATTGAAATAATAATTCAGAAAGGAGAAGAAGTTTATGATTTCAATGGTTGATAGAAAATTTGAAAGAGTTAGACGTCATAAAAGAGTTAGAAATAAAATTTCAGGAACACCTGAAAGACCAAGACTATGTGTATTTAGAAGTAATTCAAATATTACAGTTCAAATAATTGATGATGTTGCAGGAAATACTCTTTGTTCTGCTTCAACTCTTGATAAAGAAATAAAAGAAAAGCACGCAAATAAAGTTGCTGCAAAAGAAGTTGGAGCTTTAATTGCAAAAAGAGCTATTGAAAAAAATATAAGTGAAGTTGTATTTGATCGTGGTGGATACATATATCACGGAGTAATAAAAGAACTTGCAGAAGCTGCAAGAGAAGGTGGACTTAAATTCTAATAATAAAGAGAAGAAGGAGGGAAGTTAAAACCAAATGGAAGAAAAACAAGAAAATGAATTAAAAGAGAAAGTTGTTGCACTTAACAGAGTTACAAAAGTTGTTAAGGGTGGTAGACATATGAGATTTTCAGCAGTTGTTGTTGTTGGAGATGGAAATGGTCATGTTGGAGTTGGAAATGGTAAAGCTGCTGAAGTTCCAGAAGCAATTAAAAAAGCCATTCAAGACGCTAAAAAGAACTTAATAGAAGTTCCTATAGTAGAAACAACTATACCACACGAATATGTTGGTCAATTTGGAAGTGCAAAAGTTATGTTAAAACCTGCAGTACTTGGTACTGGAATTATAGCAGGTGGTAGTGTTAGACCTGTATTAGAGCTTGCAGGATACCAAAATATCCGTACAAAAATAATAGGAACAAACAATCCTAGAAATGTTGTATATGCTACTATAGAAGGATTAAAAGCTATGCAAACAGTTGAATCTGTAGCTGCAAAAAGAGGCAAAAAACCTGAAGATATAATGTAATTATAATAAATAAAAAATAATAAAAAAATATGAATAAGGGCAAAATGACAGATCATAAGAAGGGGACATATCTTATCAGGATAAGAAATGACCCCAAATAAAGATGTGTCCCCTTACATTAATAGGAAGAGGTGAATTAAATGACTATAGAAGAGCTTAAACCAGCTATGAAAAAAGCAAAAGCTACAAGAGTTGGTAGAGGTATAGGATCAGGTCTTGGAAAAACATCAGGAAGAGGACAAAAAGGACAAAAAGCCAGAACTGGTGGAGGAGTAAGACGTGGTTTCGAAGGTGGTCAAACACCACTATATAGAAGATTACCAAAAAGAGGATTTACTAATAAATTTGCTAAAAATTATACAGAAGTAACTCTTACAATGCTTAATAAATCTAAAGCAACTGATGTTACTGCTGAAACATTATTAGAAGAAAGAATAATTGGTAAAATCCAAGATGGTATCGTTGTTTTAGCTACTGGAAAATTAGAGAAAAAATTAAACGTAAAAGCTGTTAGATTTACTGCAAAAGCTAAGGAAGCTATAGAAGCACTTGGCGGAAAGGCAGAGGTGATTTAGTTGTTTAAAACTATAAAAAATGCTTTTAAAACTCCTGAAATTAGAAAGAAAATGTGGTATACATTACTACTAATAGTTCTTTTTAGATTAGGTTGTTATATAACAGTACCTGGAGTAAATGCAGTAAAATTAGCAGAATTAATGGGTGATAGTTCATCTTCACTTGCTGGAATGATAAACTTAATATCTGGTGGTGCTTATGCAAGATTTTCAATATTTGCAATGAGTATTTCACCATATATTACATCAACAATTGTTATTCAGCTTTTAGGAATGGTTATACCAGCATTAGAGCGTTTAACTAAAGAAGGCGGAGAAGAAGGAAGAAAGAAAATAAATAAATATACTAAAATCTTAACTTTAGTTTTAGCTTTAGTTCAAGGAATAGGAGTATATTTAGCATATAGATCTTCAGGAGTTTTTGTTGATAATTCATTTTTAACAGGAGCAATAATTGTTACTGGATTTATTGCGGGAACTTCAGTTCTTATGTGGCTTGGAGAACAAATAACTAATAAAGGAATTGGAAATGGAATTTCCTTAATAATCTTTATAGGAATTATTTCAAGATTACCACAAACTTTAGTTACTATATTTAGATTAATAGTAACATCAAACGGATTTAGCACAACAGGATTTTTAACATCATTAGGTATAATTATTGGTGCAATTCTTCTTGTATCAGCAGTAGTATATGTACAACAAGCTGAAAGAAGAATACCAGTACAATATTCAAAAAAAGTAGTTGGAAGAAAAATGATGGGTGCGCAAAATACAAATATTCCGCTTAAACCTGTTATGGCAGGGGTTATGCCAATAATATTTGCATCATCATTCTTAACATTTCCTGCAATGATAATTCAAATGTTTAATAAAGACATTGCATCAGCCACAGGATTTTGGGCTACAATTTACAAATTTTCAATGGCAACATCATCTTCAAGTGTTGGAATTGGATATACAATAGCAAATGCAATTGTGTATTTATTATTAATAGTAGGATTTACATTCTTCTGGACTTATGCTATGACAAATCCTGCAGAAATTTCTAATAACATTAAGAAAAATGGAGGATTTATACCTGGTATAAGAGCTGGAAAACCTACAACAGATTATTTATCAAATGTAATTTCTAAAATAACATTATTTGGTGGATTTTATTTAGCAATAATTGCTATTTTACCAATGTTATTAAGATTTACATCATTAAATATAGCATTTGGAGGAACTGCAATATTAATCGTAGTTGGTGTTGCAATAGAATCAATTCAACAATTAGAATCTCAATTAGTAATGAGACATTACAAGGGATTTTTGGAATAAAAAAATTAGAAGTCAAAAAATTGACTTCTTTTTTGATTTGGGGGACACTTCTTGATTTGGGGGACACTTCTTAAAATCATAATGATTTATAGAAATTGTTGCACTTAATAAAGCATAAGTTTTTATTATTATGACATTTTTCCCCATTGACATTTTGCAACTATTAGAGTACAATTACATAGTAAAAATAAAAAAGAGAAAGGAAGTATAAAAATGAACATTATTATGATGGGTGCACAAGGTACTGGAAAAGGTACTGTTGCAGGTATATTAAAAGACAAGCTAAATATACCACATATTTCTACAGGAGAAATTTTTAGAAAAAACATTAAAGAGGGTACAGAACTTGGAAAAATAGCTACAAAATATGCTGACGAAGGAAAGCTTGTACCAGATGAGGTTACAAACAACATGGTTAAAAATAGGCTAAATGAAGAAGACTGCAAAAATGGATTTATTCTAGATGGTTATCCTAGAAATATAGCTCAAGCAGAAGAACTAGATAAAATGTTAAGTGAAAAAAATGAAAAAGTTGATATAGTTGTTAATTTAACAACACCAACAGCAGAAATAATAGAAAGAGTTATGGCAAGAAGGGAATGTCCAAATTGCAAAAGAGTTTACAATATGATTCTAAACAAACCTAAAAATGGGGAATTATGCGATTATTGTAATGTAGAACTAATAAAAAGAAAAGACGATACAGAAGAAAAACTTCAAATTAGACTAGATACATTCTTTAAAGAAACAAAACCTGTTATTGATTTTTATACTAACAGAGGAATAGTTAGAAACGAAGAAGTAAGTGTTGCAATAAATAGATTAGGAATAGATGCAGCAAAATCAATTATAGATTTTTTAAAAAATAAATAAAACTCTAATGTACAAAGTAGGAGGAAAATAGAAATATAGAAAGGACTTATAATGGTAACAATAAAATCAAAAAAAGAAATTGCATTAATGGAAGATGTTTGTAAAATAGTTGCTTGTTTTTATGAAGAAGTAGAAAAAAAGATAAAGCCTGGAATGTCAACATATGAACTAGACAAAGAGGCTGAAAAAATAATGAGAGACCTAGGTGCAATTCCTGCTCAAATAGGGTATAATCCTGGAATACAAGGGGTACCACCATTTCCTTCTGCAACATGTATTTCTGTAAATGATGAAGTAATTCATGGAATACCACATAAAAACCATATAATTAAAGAGGGAGATGTTGTAAGCATAGATACAGTTGCCCTAAAAAATGGATTCCATGGAGATGCTGCAAGAACTTTTATTGTTGGAAAAGGAACTGCTGAGGCAGAAAGGCTAGTAAAGGTTACAAAACAAGCCTTTTATGAAGGATTAAAATTTGCAAAACCAGGCTTTAGAATAGGAGATATTTCTCATGCAGTAGGAGAATATGTTCATTCACAAGGATATTCAGTAGTTAGAGAATTTCAAGGACATGGAATAGGAAAGGAAATGCATGAAGATCCTGGTATTCCAAATTATGGAAAAGCAGGACGTGGAATTAGAATTGAACCTGGAATGACATTATGTATAGAACCTATGGTAATACAAGGAAAACCATATATTTGGGAAATGGATGATGGCTGGACAATCCTTACAGATGATGGGAGTTTAGCTGCTCATTATGAAAATACAATTTTAATTACAGAAAATGAACCAAAAATCTTGACATTAAGATAAAAATGGAGTATAATGGTAAGGCTATTGTGGATAAACAAGGCTTTACCTTTTTTATTCCTACATAGAAATTAGCTCTTTAAGGAGGAAAAAAATTTGGCTAAGGAAGATCTTATAGAAGTAGAAGGAAAAGTTGTAGAAACATTACCAAATACAACATTTAAAGTTGAACTTCAAAATGGACATCAAATACTAGCAACTATTTCTGGTAAATTAAGAATGAATTATATTAAAATTCTTACCGGAGATAAAGTAAAAGTAGAAATGTCACCATATGATTTAAATCGTGGCAGAATTACTTGGAGAGCTAAATAGTAACAATTTATTTATAGAAAGGAATGAGTGAAATGAAGGTAAGACCATCTGTAAAAAAAATGTGCGATAAGTGCAAGGTTATCAAAAGAAAAGGTGTAATCAGAGTTATTTGCGAAAACCCAAAACATAAACAAAGACAAGGGTAATTGGTTTGTATATGTAAAAAAACATATACAGTTATTTTATTTAGTTTATAACACAATTTGATTGCGGCTGATAAAAATCAATTGTGTATATATATTATTAAATTATCAATAAACTTAAAGATTTAATAAATATAAAAAGGCAGTTGTATTTATTAAATGCATTTCACCTTTAAGGTATGTTGGTAATACACATAAGAAAAAGTTTAAAACAGACTTAAAAATTTGGAGGTGTAAATAAAATATGGCTCGTATATCAGGAGTAGACCTACCTAAAGAAAAAAGGGTAGAAATTGGACTAACATATATTTATGGTATAGGATTAACAAGTTCTCAAAAAATCCTAGAAAAAACAGGAATAAATCCAGATACTAGAGTAAAAGACTTAACAGATGATCAAGTTAACTTGATTAGAAAAGAAATAGATGAAAACTACAAAGTAGAAGGAGACCTTAGAAGAGAAGTAGCTCTTAATATTAAAAGATTAACAGAAATAGGATGCTACAGAGGTTTAAGACATAGAAGAGGACTTCCAGTTAGAGGACAAAGAACAAAAACTAATGCACGTACAAGAAAAGGTCCAAGAAAAGTAGTTAGCAGATCTAAAAAAGATGACAAATAGATTAAAGTAAGGTAATAACATACATACCATTACTATAAAAGGAGGTTAGGTTAAATAATGGCTAAGAGTGTAACAAGAAAAACAGTTACAAAAAGAAATAGAAAAAATGTTGAAAAAGGTTCAGCACATATTCATTCAAGTTTTAATAACACAATAGTATCTATTACAGATACAGCTGGAAATATAATTTCTTGGTGCAGTAGTGGGGCACTTGGTTTCAAAGGATCAAGAAAGAGTACTCCATTTGCAGCAGGTGAAGTTGCTGAAACAGCAGCAAAAAAAGCAATAGAACATGGAATGAAAATAGTTGAGGTATTTGTTAAAGGACCTGGATCAGGAAGAGAATCAGCAATTAGATCACTTCAAACAGCAGGACTTGAAATAAGCTCAATTAAAGATGTAACTCCAATACCACACAATGGATGTAGACCACCAAAGAGACGTAGAGTTTAATAAATATTAATAAAATTATAAAGAGGTGAAAAGATAAAATGTCAAGATTTAGAGACCCTAAATTAAAAAGATGCAGATATTTAGGAATAAGTCCAATGTCAATTGGTGTAGATAAACAATCAAATCGTAAAAATGCTGCAGGAGCACATAAAAAAGTTTCTGAATATGCTGTACAATTAAAAGAAAAACAAAAATTAAAATTCGTTTACGGAGTAGGCGAAAAACAATTTAGAAAATATTTTACAATGGCATCAGCTAAAAAAGGAAGAACTGGTGAATTATTACTTCAAATACTAGAAAGCAGATTAGACAATGTTGTATATAGATTAGGTTTTGCAGTTTCAAGACCACAAGCTAGACAATTAGTTAATCATGCACACTTTGAAGTAAATGGAAAGAAAGTAAATATTCCATCATATTTAGTTTGTCCTGGTGATGTTATAACAGTTAGAGAAAGCAAAAAAGAATGTGGAGCTATAAAACAAGCTATTGAACTTACAAAAACAATGGCAGTTCCAAAATGGTTAGAAAAAAATGTTGAAAAATTAACTGGAAAAGTATTAAAATTATCTGATAGAGAAGATATAGACATTCCAATTGAAGAGCATTTAATAGTAGAGCTATACTCTAAATAATTAGGAGGTTAAATAATGATAGAATTTGAAAAGCCAAATATTGAATGTATTAAAATTGATGAGGAAAATAATTATTCAAAATTTGTATGTGAACCTTTAGAAAGAGGATATGGAGTTACAATAGGAAACTCATTAAGAAGAATCTTACTTTCTTCACTTCCAGGTTGTAGCTTAACTTCTGTTAAAATAAATGGGGTTTTACATGAATTTTCAAGCATTCCAAATGTTGTAGAAGATGTACCAGATATAATAGTTAATTTAAAAAATGTAAGATTAAAATTCAATGATGATGAAATGGAAAAAACATTACATATCGACTTTAAAGGAGAAGGAGAAGTTACTGCAGCAGATATTCAATCTGATGGAACTGTAGAAGTTCTTAATCCAGATTTACATATTGCTCAAGTTGCAGAAGGTGGACATTTAGTAATGGAACTTACTGCAAATAAAGGAAGAGGATATGTTCCAGCAGAAAAAAATAAAAGACCTGATCAAGACATATCAGTACTTCCAATAGATTCTATATATACTCCTGTAAAAAAAGTCAACTATCAAATAGAAAACACAAGAGTTGGACAAATGGTAGACTTAGATAGATTAGTTATTGAAGTTTGGACAGATGGTAGCTTAAAACCTTACGAAGCACTTAGCTTAGCAGCTAAAATTCTAACAGGTCATCTAGAATTATTTATAGATTTATCAGAAGCTACTAAAAATACAAAAATAATGGTTGAAAAAGAAGAAGACCAAAAAGAAAAAATACTTGAAAAATCAATTGAAGAAATGGAATTATCAGTAAGATCATTCAATTGCTTAAAAAGAGCTGGAATTTCAACAGTAGAAGATTTAGCTAGTAAGAGTCAATCAGATATGATGAAAGTTAGAAATCTAGGAAAGAAATCTCTAGATGAAGTAATAGCTAAATTACATGCTTTAGGATTGGATTTTGCTCCAGAGGAAGAATAAATTCTAAAAAAATAAAAAGGGAAAAACCCTTAAAAATTGAAAAGACAAGGAGGTTGAACTAAATTGGCTAACAGAAAATTAGGAAGAACTACAGATATTAGAATGTCAATGTTAAAAACTTTAACAACAGATTTAATAATGTATGGACAAATAAAAACAACAGAAGCTAGAGCTAAAGAAGTTAAAAAAATTGCTGATTCTATAATTGCACTTGCAGTTAAAGAAAAAGACAACTTTGAAATGGTAGATGTAAAAGTTGTTAAAGCAAAATTAGACTCAAAAGGAAATAAAATGACAGAACTTGTAAAAAGTAAAAATGGTAAGGAATATCTTAGAGTTGTAAAAGAAGAAACAACAGAATCTAGACAAAAAGATATGCCTTCAAGACTTAATGCAAGAAGAATTATAATGAACAAAATTAACAAAGTTAAAGATGAAAATGGTAAAAACATAGATTTACCTTCAAAACTATTCAATGAAATAGCACCAAAATATGTAGATGTTAAAGGTGGATATACAAGAATAGTAAAAATGGAGCCTAGAAGGGGAGATAACAGCCCTATGGCAGTTTTAAAATTAGTTTAATATAAAAAGAGTTTATTAGTAAAATAATTGCTAATAAACTTTTTTTTATATAAAATCACTGTAAATGATTTTAAATTTTTTTTAAGTTTTTATGGTATATACAATAATGTTATTCTTCGTCCATCAATTTTAATAAAATTATCTTCTTTTAAACTTTTTAATTCTCTAAACATAGCAGATCTATTAATTGCAAAATAATCTGCTAAATCTTTAAAACTATTTGGCAAATATATATATTTAGAATGACTTTTTTGATATTGTGTTTTAAAAAACTCTAATAGTTTTTCTCTAATTGTTTTTTTACTTAAAATTCGAAGTCTATCATTTTTTTCTTTTAATTTTGTATTTACAATATCAAATAAATTATTTATAAAAATATTATAATAATTGTAGATAGTAAAATTAGTTTCAGAAATTTTTTTATAATCTATAACTAAAACTTTGCAATTTTCAACTGCTCGTATTTGATATTCACGATTATTTATATCTGATATGTTAGTTCCAAAAATATCATCTTCATATAAATTTTCAACTATACTTTCTTCTCCATTGTAGCTTATGTTAACAATTTGAGCAAAACCTTCAAGTAAAATACATATAATATTTTCGCTTTTTAAAGTAGGCAGTATTTCTTGCTTTTCCAAATATGTATATGTATGAGTTCCTAATAATTTAAAAAGTTTATTTTTTTGTAATGTAGTCATACCGCTGAAAAGGAGCTTTCATAATCATCACCAAAAGTATTATAACAAAAAAATAAAAAAGTTGCAATAGCACCTTCATTTTTTTCTTAAGTTGTTTTTATAATAAATACGTTCAAAGATGAATATGCTACTATCTAATTAAATTAATAAAAATTAAAGTAGAAAGTTGAAGGTAATTTGTCGAATAGCGTAATTATAGAAAGAAAGGAAAAAAAAGAAATGAAAATTGTAAAAAGAGATGGACACATTGTTGATTATGATCCTTCAAAAATCAAAACAGCAATTAAAAAAGCAAATGTAGAGGTTAGACCAAAAGAAAGAGCAACAGAAAATGAAATTGATGAGATTATTAAATATATAGAGGATTTAAACAAAAAAAGAATTCTTGTTGAAGACATACAAGATATAATAGAAGAAAAATTAATGGAATTTGATAAATATCAACTAGCTAAAAAATATATTACATATAGATATACAAGAGAATTAGTTAGAAAAGCAAATACAACAGACCAAACAATTAAAGAATTAATTGATGGCGAAAATGAATACTGGAATACTGAAAATTCAAATAAAAATGCTGCAGTTGTAACTACACAAAGAGATTATTTAGCAGGAATAACAAGTACAGATATAACAAGAAGATTTTTACTTCCAGAAGATATTGTTAAAGCTCATGATGAAGGAATAATACACTTCCATGATGCAGATTATTTTGCACAAAATGCTCTTCATAACTGTGAATTAATAAATTTAGATGATATGTTACAAAATGGAACTGTAATTAATGGAGTTATGATAGAAAAACCACATAGATTTATAACAGCAGCAACAATTGCAACACAAATAATACTTGCAGTTACATCATCAAGTTATGGTGGTGCAACAGTTTCAGTTTCACATTTGGCACCATTTGCAAGAGCAAGTTATGATAAATATTACAAAAAATATAAGAGCAGAAATTTATCAGAAGAGCAATGTAAGAAATTCGCAAAAGAGGATACTAAAAAAGAAATAGAAGATGGAGTTCAAACATTTAATTATCAAGTAAATTCTATGACAAATACAAATGGACAAGCACCATTCTTAAGTGTATGTTTATATTTAGGAGAATCAGAAGAATATAAAGAAGAAATTGCTATGATAATAGAAGAATTCTTAAAACAAAGAATTTTAGGTTTCAAGAATGAAAAAGGTGTTTATATAACTCCTGCATTCCCAAAATTGCTTTATGTTCTTGAAGAAGACAACATACATGAAAATAGCAAATATTGGTATTTAACAGAACTTGCAGCAAAATGTACTGCTAAGAGACTAGTTCCTGATTATATTTCAGAAAAAGTAATGAAAGAGTTAAAGAAAAATGAGTATGGAGAAGGAGAATGCTATCCTTGTATGGGATGTAGATCATTCTTAACACCAGATAGATCAATGTCTTTAGGAAATATTGCAAAGGCTAAGAATTATGTTGAAGGAAAAGGTAAATATTATGGTAGATTTAACCAAGGTGTTGTTACAATAAACTTACCTGATGTTGCTTTATCTTCAAAACAGGATATGGATAAATTCTGGAAAATATTTGATGAAAGACTTGAATTATGTCATAGAGCTTTACAATTAAGACATAAACGTTTAAGTAATGTTACAAGTGATGTAGCTCCAATATTATGGCAAAATGGAGCTTTAGCAAGATTAGAAAAAGGTGAATCTATTCACGAATTACTTCATCATGGATATTCTACAATATCTCTTGGATATGCAGGTTTATATGAATGTGTTAAATATATGACAGGAAAATCTCATACAGATAATGGTGAAGGAAAAGAGTTTGGATTAAAAGTTATGGAGCACTTAAATGATGCATGTAAAAAATGGAAAGCAGAAGAAGATATAGACTATTCTGTTTATGGAACTCCTATAGAATCAACTACTTATAAATTTGCAAAATGCTTAAAAGAGCGTTTTGGAATAGTAAAAGGTGTTACAGATAAAAACTATATTACAAACTCATATCATGTTCCTGTATTTGAAGAAATAGATGCATTTACAAAATTAAAACTAGAAAGTGAATTCCAAAGATTAAGTCCTGGTGGAGCAATTTCATATGTTGAAACACCTAATTTACAAAATAACTTAGATGTAGTTATTCAATTAATAAAATTCATATATGATAATATTATGTATGCAGAACTTAATACAAAATCAGATTATTGCCAAAAATGTGGTTATACTGGAGAAATTTTAATAGATGAAAATTTAGAGTGGTATTGTCCAAATTGTGGAAACAGAGATCACAATTTATTAAATGTTGCTAGAAGAACATGTGGATATATTGGTACTAATTTCTGGAACAAGGGTAGAACACAGGAGATTAAGGAGAGGGTTCTACATGTAGACAACAAAGAAGCATAAGTGGAGGTACAAGATGAAATACAATATAGTCAGAAAAATGGACATTTCAAATGGACCTGGAGTTAGGGTATCAGTTTTTATGCAAGGCTGTGAATTCCATTGCAAAAACTGTTTTAACCCTGAAACCTGGAGCTTTGAAGGAGGAAAGGATTTTACACAAGGGACTATAGATGAGGTTTTAGATTTGTGTAATCAAGATTATATAAAAGGGTTATCAATACTTGGTGGTGAACCTATGCATCCAAAAAATATAGAAGGAACAACTAAACTTGCAAAAGCTTTTAAAGAAAAATATCCAAATAAAAATCTTTGGATGTGGTCAGGATTTCAATTTGATAAAGATTTAAAAGATAAAGAAGTTATGAAATATGTAGATGTTTTGGTAGATGGAAGATACGTAGATGAATTACATAATCCAACTCTAAAATGGAAAGGTTCATCAAACCAAAGAGTAATTGATGTTCAAAAAAGTTTAAAAGAGAATAAAATAACATTTTGGGAGTAATTCCAAAATGTTATTTTACTAAATGTTACAATTCACGGTTTATTATAAATTAGCCCGCGCCAAGTTTATATATTTATTTTTATGCGTAAATCCCTTCTTTCTAACA
>CAMIVO010000040.1 GCA_946401865.1 uncultured Clostridia bacterium | reverse complement strand
ATTACATTTTTGTTAGAAAAAAGGGATTTACGCATAAAAATAAATATATAAACTTTAGGCAGGGCTAATTTATAATAAACCGTGAATTGTAACACTCAATTTTTTTATTTTCTTATAAATTTTAGTTACAATTCACAATCAAAAAAGTTTACACAAGAGATATAATATATTATTTTTTAATTTTTTAATGATTTTTACATCTTTTTATGAATAATAATTAAATAAAAAATTTTAAATATTTTTTTATAAAATTGCTCATTTGTACATCTAAATAGACTATTTTTAGATTTTTTCTTGATATACTTTTTTATAATAAACAAATTATAATCGAGGTGAGAAAAATGTCTTTATCTGAAGCTATTCGTAATCGTTTAAAATATTATATGCATAAAAAGAATTTAAATGCTTGGAAACTATACAAAGCAACAGGAATTCCTCGTTCAACAATATGTGCATTCTTAAGTGGTAGAACTGACCTTGTTAAACTAGATACTTTGTTACACATATGTGAAGGATTGGATATAACTTTAATAGATTTTTTTAATGATCCCATGTTTAATGATGTAGAACATGAACACGACTAAAAAAGGTTTTCTACAAGAACCTTGTAGAAAATCTTTTTTACGTGGATTTTTATTTAAAAATTAGACATTTAGTTAAGATTTTATTAAATTAACTTTGCATTTATATTATTTCTTATAATACTTATTACAAAATATATTACATAAACTGGCAAAATCTTCTATTGTTAAATTTTCTGCCCTAATATTCTCATTCAAATTAGCTTGTTCTAGAAACTCTTGCCCTTCTTCTTTGTTTATAAATACTCCTGCATTTACTAGTGCATTAATTAAAGTTTTTCTTCTTTGCATAAAACTACTTTTTATAATATTAAAAAATACTTTTTCATTTTCCACTTTTACAACAGGTTCATTTCTTAATTTTAAATTAATGACCTCAGATGTTACCTCTGGCATAGGTATAAATGAAGTATTTTCGACTTCTCTTATTTTCTCTCCTTGACAATAATAATATATAGTATAGGTTATTGCACCAGTATTCTTTCCACTTGGGATTTCTATAAGTCTATCAGCCACTTCTTTTTGAATCATTACAGTTATGCTTTCAATATCTAATTTACTTTCGATTAGTTTCATTATTATTGGAGTTGTTATATAATATGGTAAATTTGCAACTATTTTTACATTTTTTATATTATTACTTTCTTTTTCTTGTTTTATAATTTCATTAAGATTTATTCTTAAAACATCCTCATTAATTAGCTCTATATTATCATATGCGATAAATCTATCATTTAAAATTTTTATCATCTTCTTGTCTAACTCTATACAAATAACTTTTTTTGCTTTTTCTAGCAGAAAAGCCGTTAATGTTCCTAAGCCTGGTCCTATTTCTATAACTAAGTCTTCACTTGTAATTTGTGCCCCTTCAACAATATCCTTTATTGCCTGTTCATCAATTAAAAAATTCTGTCCCAGATTTTTATTTGCTTTTACTTTATATTTGTTCATTATATATTTGGTTTCTTCTAAAATATTCATAATATCACCTACAGCTATTATACTATATTTTTTCATATTTATCTAGGGTAATTTAATATTATATAGTACCTTTTATTTCAACCTGTTTAAGATGTTTTAATTTATATCTATTATTAAAAAAATATACTTCAATTACATCAAATCTTACAAATGCACTGTTTAGTCCATGTAAATATAAATAAAATCTTGTACTTTGGTAAATATGTTTTTGTTTTGGTTCGTTTACTGCATCTTTTGGTCTTCCGAAATAAATATTACTTCTTGTTTTTACTTCAATAAAAACATATTCATCTTTATCTTTTGCTATAATATCTATCTCTCCCTGTCTGCAATGAAAATTTCTTTCTATTATTTTATATCCAATTTGTTCAAGATATATGCAACTTACATCTTCTCCAGCTTTTCCTAATTCTTGTTTACTATTAAAAATTTTAACTATCTCCTTTCACATATCTATTTCCTGCCACTTTTTTTATTTTGCCTTCTAATTCCAACATTGTTAGTTTAGATATTAATGTTTTTAAATCTAATTTTGTTTTATGAATAATATCATCAATATCTATTGGTTCTTCAGTAATTACTTTGAATATATCTACATATTCTTTTGGTATATTATCTACTTGATTAATATCTTTTGCTTTATCCATATAATCTTTACAAGGCTCTAAAAACCCATATTTAACTAATATATCCTCTGGAGTTGTTACAATATGTGCAAATTCTTTTATTAAATTATTGGTCCCAAGACTTTTAGAATTTCCTAAGTTTCCGAGGAATACAAAAAACATCTCTTTTTTGCTTTAAAGCATCTCTTGCTGTTACTGTTGTTCCGCTTCTATATGCCGCTTCTACCACTAATACCCCCATAGATAATCCACTAACAATTCTATTTCTGTCTAAGAATTTTTGATATTCTGCTTCAGTATTTAGTTCATATTCTGTAATTACAGCTCCATTTTTTTCTATAATCTCATTGTATAATTCAATATTTTCTTCTGGAAATATATTATTAAATCCACAAGGTAATACTGCAATAGTATTACCACCATACTTTAATGCTGTTTTATGTGCTATACTATCGATTCCAAGTGCCATTCCGCTTACAATTGTTAATCCATATTTAACAAATTCCTTTACAAAAAATTCACACCATTTTTCCCCATATTTAGTACAATTTCTAGAGCCTATTACTGCAATACATGGAGATTCTAATAATTCTATATTTCCATTTATATATAAAACCTCTGGTGCATTTTCAATTTCTTTTAATATTTTTGGGTAATTTATATCTTCTTTATTTATTTTTTTCAATATTGTCTCCTTATTTACTCTTTCATATCTAACCAATACTAAGTCGGGCAAGACGAAGTTTTTCATTTGTTTAGTGCTTCCAGTATTTACGATCCAAACTTCTATATTGTATCGCCTCCGCAATATGCATTTTCTGAATATTTTCAGAATTATCTAAATCAGCAATTGTTCTAGCAACTTTTAAAATTCTGCCATATGCTCTTCCGCTTAACCCTAATCTTTCAAACGCATTTTTCAAAAGTTCTTTACTCCCTGTATCTAATTTACAAAATTTTCCCATTAAATCAGGAGTCAATTCGCTATTTGAATAAATGTTTAAGTCCTTATACCTTTGTAACTGAATTTTTCGTGCATTGTTTACTCTTTTTCTTATTTCTTTAGAACTTTCACATTGTTCATCTGAGCTGATTTTTTTGTATTCTACAGGCTTAACTTCAATATGCAAATCAATTCTATCTAAAAGCGGTCCACTAATTTGGCCTATATACCTAGAAATTGCCTGTTCTGAACAGTGACATTTATTATCATCTGTACCATAATACCCACAAGGACAAGGATTCATGCTTGCTATCAAAACAAAATTTGCAGGATAAGTTAAGGTAGATGAAATTCTACTTATAGTAACTTCTCTATCTTCCAAAGGTCCTCTTAAAACCTCAAGAGTACTCTTTTTAAATTCAGGTATCTCATCTAAAAACAATACTCCATAATGTGCCAAACTTATTTCACCTGGTTTTGGTATTCTTCCTCCACCAATAATTGATACAGGTGAACTTGTATGATGTGGTCTTCTAAAAGGTCTTTTTGTAATTAATCCTTTTTGTGTATCTAGTTCTCCTGCAATACTATGAATTTTAGTAATTTCTAAAGCTTCATTAAAAGTTAAATCAGGTAATATTGTTGTTAATCTTTCAGAAAGCATTGTTTTACCAGAACCAGGGCTACCGAATTAATAGACAATTGTGTGATCCACTTGCTGCAATTTCTAATGCCCTTTTAGCAATTTCTTGACCTTTTACTTCTGAAAAATCCAAAAAATTAAAATTTTCATTTTCAAGAATAAATCGATTATCTCCAATAATTTCTTCAATATTACTTACTCCATTTAAGTAATCAATTACATCTTCTAGACTCTCTACTGGGATTATCTTTAAATTTTTTATAATTTGTGCTTCTTTACAATTTTCTTTTGGAATTACTACCTTTTTTATTCCTAAATTTACTGCTTCAATACACATCGGTAAAATTCCATTTACTTTATTTATTTTACCGTCTAATGACAATTCTCCTAAAAAGCAAATATCATCTATATTTTCTAAATTTCTTATTTCTCCAATTGCACTTAAAATACCTATGGCTATTGGTAAATCAAAAAAAGTACCCTCTTTTTTCTTATCAGCAGGTGCTAAATTAACCAAAATTTTTCTGCTTGGAAATTCCACTTCACAGTTTTTTATTGCTGTTTTGACTCTCTCTTTTGCTTCTTTTACACGTATATCAGGTAAACCCACAATATCAAAACTTGGAAGTCCCCCTGATACATCTGATTGAATTTCTACTAAATATCCATTCAAACCTTCTAATGACATGGTTTTAACTTTTGATAACATACTTTCCTCCTTTATCATTTTATTAAATTAATTAAACTTATTGATTTTTATCTTAACTTACTGTAAAATAATTATATATTTCAAATTCAAAAGAATGGTGATTATATGAAAAATAAAAGAATTGCTAAGAAAGTTAAAAATAAAATTTTAAAAGATAGAACCAATCAAAAAATAATGGAATCCAAAAAAAATTTAAATGTTGAAAATGTTATTCCTGTAAAAAAACTACAAACAGCTTTGCTTATTGTCCTTTCAATATTGTTTTTACTTGTTTGCAGACTTTTTTATCTTCAAATAATTGATGGTCCATATTTATCATCTCTTGCCACAAAAACACATACTACTTCAGAAACAATTAATAGTAAAAGAGGTAATATTTATGATTCTACTGGTGCATCTTTGGCAATTTCTGAAGCTGTTGATACAGTTACTATAAACCCTACTAAAATTAAAGCAAAAAATGATTCCGATACTCCTGCTTTAAAAGAAAAAGTGGCAAAAGCACTATCTCAAATATTTGAATTAGACTATGAATCTATACTTGCTAAAGTTAATTCTACTTCATCAACTGAAACAATTATAAAAAAAGTTGAAGAAGATAAAATAAAAGAATTGAAAGCTTGGATGAAAGAAAACAAGGTTACAATCGGAATAAATATAGATGAAGATAGTAAGCGCTACTATCCTTATGGAACTCTTGCAGCACAAGTAATTGGATCATGTGGTACTGACAATCAAGGTCAAGCAGGAATAGAAGCTTCATATGATTCAATTTTAAAAGGTACCTCTGGTAATTTAACTACATCTATAGATGCTTCACAAAGTGAAATTCCTAATTCAGAACAATCTTTTATAGCTGCAGAAAATGGATATAATTTAACTCTTACACTAGATATAAATATTCAAAGAACTGTAGAAAAATATTTACAAGAAGCAGTAGAAGAACATTCTTGTTCAAATGGTGGAAATGCTATTGTTATGAATCCACAAACAGGAGACATACTCGCAATGGCTTCTTATCCAACTTATGACCTAAATTCTCCAAGAACGCCAACAGATTTCTATGCAGAAAATTGGGACTCTTTATCTTCAAATGAAAAATATGAACGTATTTTTCAAATGTGGAAAGTCCGCTCTGTTTCAGAAACATATGAACCAGGGTCTGTATTTAAATTAATAACAGCAGCTGTTGCCTTAGAAGAAAATATTACTCAACCTGATAAAGCAAATGACTTTTATTGCAATGGTGTAGAAACAATTTATGATACTCCTATTAGATGTTGGTACAATCAAGCTCCTTACTTTTCTACACATCAGGGAGAATCTTTAAGAGAAGCCTTAATGGATTCATGTAACCCTTCTTTTATGCAACTTGCAAAGCGTATAGGTTCTACAACTTTGTATAAATATTATGATGCTTTTGGTTTGTTTGATAAAACTGGTGTTGGTTTATCTGGTGAATCATCTGGTGTATTTTATAAACTAGATGAAGTGGGCCCTGTTGAACTTGCAACAATGTCATTCGGACAAAGGTTTACAATAACTCCTTTACAAATGTGTAATGCAATTTGTTCTATTGCAAATGGTGGAAAACTTTTACAACCTAAAATTGTTAAATCAATGACAAATACAGATACTGGAGAAATAACAAATATAGATACAAAAATTGTAAGACAGGTTTTATCTTCAAAAACAGCTGAAAGTATGAAATCTATGATGCAATCTGTTGTAACAGATGGAACAGGTAAAAGAGCACAAGTTGAAGGTTATACAATAGGCGGTAAATCTGGAACTTCTGAACCAACTGCTGCTAATAAAAAAGCTGGATATACCACTTCTTTTGCCGCAATTTCTCCAATAGAAAATACACAAGTAGTTGTTCTTGTTACATTATATAATCCAACTGGAAATAGCCATCAAGGTGGTCAAACTGCTGCTCCTGTGGTATCTAAAATATTAGCTGAAACTCTTCCATATCTTGGAATAGAGCCTAATCAAAACTAAAATTAATATGTAAGATGGCAATTACAATATTGCCATCTTATTATTTCTTTATAACATTAATTATTCGTGCAAATTTTTATACAATATTTGCATCAATCTCTTTATTTCAAATATTTCCTTCCTTTCTTTTATATTTTTAATTGGTATTATATGCCTTTTAAATATGTTAAAAAGTAACTTTCATAGTTTTAATTTAAAAATTTCATTTGTATAATTTAATCTATTTAAAAATTATTTTAAAAATTATCAACCCCCCTGATATTTTTAATTCTTAATTTTGTTATAATTTTAGATTAACAAATTGTAAGAATAAAAAAATTTAGATTTAAAAAATAAGTTATAACTTTTTGAAATAAGCAATTCTATTTATGTATGCATCCATAAACAGGATTACAAAAATTAATTAATTAACAACTAAAGTATAAAACAATGAACATAAAATGTCAACAATTTTATAAAAATTTATGAATTTTTTCATCGACTTTTTTCGACAAAAAAGCCTTATAGGCTGAAAACTCAGTCTATAAGGTCATCCATATTATATAATCCATTTGGTTTATCTATTATGAATTTCGCAGCTTTTATAGCTCCTTCTGCAAATACATTTCTTGAATATGAGGTATGTTTAATTTCAAATGATTCTGATTCTCCAAAAAACATAACAGTATGTTCTCCAACTATATTTCCTCCACGAATTGATGTAATTCCAATTTCTTTTTCTCCTCTTTTTTCGTGTTTGTCATGTCTGTTATATTCATATTTATAGTCTCCACCTAATGCCTCATTTATTGTATTTGCAAGCATTTGAGCTGTTCCGCTTGGTGCATCTATTTTTCTATTATGATGTGTTTCAATAATTTCTATATCTGTATCCTTCATTTTAGGTGCAATTTCTTTTAATAAATGTTGGAACATATTAATAGAAAAAGACATATTAGATGACTTAAATATTGGTATATAATTTGCAAATTCTTCAATTTTCTTTTCTTCTTCTCCAGTAAATCCTGTTGTTGCAATAACAATTGGTACATGATTTTGTTTAGCATATTCTAGTACATCAAAAGTTGCAACAGGTACTGAAAAATCTATTATAACACTTGGCTTTTCTGGAATTTGTTTTAAGTCTGTATATACTGGATATGTAAGAGTTCCTGTATCTACCTTATCTGTTCCACATTTTAAAATGATATTGGGATCTTTATCTACTAAATCTGCAACAATACTTCCCATTTTTCCATTACATCCATTAACCATTACTTCTATCATATTAATTCTCCTTTTTTATGTTTCTATTAGTCTTAATATTGCTCCATAAATCTTTTTTATTTTTATATTTTTTCCAATAAAAGCTTCTGCAACAGCAAAATATTTATCTACTAAAGTAATTATAAATGTTTCCTTATATTTTGGAAGTTCTGGTGTTACAGGCCACATATGATTTTTTATAATGTCTTGTTCTTTGCTATTTAAATTTGTTATAGATAATGCTTGTTTTAAGGCTTCTTTAGGATGAGTAAATGCATGTAACCCTTTTCTTCCATTTTCGCGTTTTCTCCAATCATATAAAAACAAATCATGTAACAATCCTGCCCTAGCAGCAGAAACATAATCTAAATCTGATTTCTTACATATTAAATATGTATTATATGAAACATATAAACAATGGTCAAAACAACTTACATTATGGTGTTGTCTATATTGTTTCATTTTTTGAACTTTTTCTTGTTTCAATAATTCTGAAATTATCTCAATATATTCTTTATCTTGAAGTATCTCTTCTCTGCTTGTAATCACGTTTAAGCTCCTTTTTTATAACTTTTTATCTAACTTCTATTATACCATTTTCAAATTCTATTTCAAGCTATTTAATTCATTTTCAAGTTTTTTCCTATTTTCTTCACTAAGCTTTATTAAAGGCAATCTTGGCTCTCCAAAATTATAGCCAATAATATTCAAAGCTTCTTTAACTGGAATTGGATTTACCTCAGAAAATAATGCATTTATAAGTGGTATTGCATCTATTTGCATTTTTGTTGCCATTTCAACTTCTTTATTAAAAAATTTATAGCACATATCATGTGTATATTTTGGTCTAACATTTGAAAGTACAGAAATTACTCCAATTCCACCTAATGATAATATTGGTATTATTTGATCATCATTTCCTGAATAAACATTTAAATTTTCTCTACATAAATTGATTGTTTTTGCAATTTGTGATAAGTCTCCACTTGCCTCTTTTATAGCAACAATATTTTCTATTTTTGATAATTCTAAAGCTGTTTCAGGTTTAATGTTTACACCTGTTCTTCCAGGTACATTGTATAAAATAATTGGTAATTTAGTATTTTTAGCGATTTCTGAGTAATGCATTATTAAGCCTTTTTGAGTAGTTTTATTGTAATATGGTGTTACAACTAAAACTCCATCTACTCCAATTTTTTCAATCTTTTTGTTCATTTCTATAACTGCTTTTGTGTTGTTTGAACCTGTTCCTGCAATTATTGGAACTCTTCCATTTGCAACTTTTACTGCACATTCTATAGTTTGTAGTCTTTCTTCTTCAGTCATTGTAGCGGCTTCTCCTGTTGTTCCACAGACTATTATGCTATCTACCTCATTTTGTATTTGTTCTTCTACAAGTTTAGCAAATTCTTGTAAATTTACACCTTGTTCGTTAAAAGGTGTTGCAATTGCTGTACCACAGCCTTTAAATATAATTTTTTTCATTGGATCTTTCCTCCATTTTTTATTTATTAATACTAATTATATTTATAAAACGTATTAAAAATGAATAATTTTTATTCTACTAAAATATAGCATAATTGAGTTTTGTTTTCAAGCGTTATTGCAATTATTATAAATAAACTGTTACAGTTCAGTATTCAAATAATTTAGCCCTGTCTAAAGTTTATATATTTATTTTTAAAGTAAACTTGTGCGGGGACCACTTTCTTACAAAATGTTTTCAAATATGAGAATTTTTAGGAAGCTTGACTTCCGTTAAAAAATTCCATATTTGATTACATTTTTGTTAGAAAGAAGGGATTTACGCATAAAAATAAATATATAAACATAGGCAGGGCTAAATAACTGAACTGTAACAATAAACTCCAATAATTTAAAATATAAATTAAATTTCGGTTCCTTACATATATAAAACTATACGCTCAAATTGATTCCTCTTGCTACAATATTAGCCATATTTTTTATTAATTCATCAATTTCTTTTGGTGTTACTATCATATTATAATCATTTGGGTTTAAAACTTCTTTGATTTCCTCATAATTATCCTGTTCTTTTAAATTATTTAAATATTCATTTGATTTAGCTTCTTCTTGAAGTTTTGTTATAAATAAATCTAAACAATCATTTACAAGTACAGCACTTTCAACAACAGTTGGAATTCCAATAGCTATAACAGGAATTCCTAATGTATTTTTAGATAATTCTTTTCTAGTATTTCCTACTCCTGCACCTGGAACGATTCCAGTATCAGATAGTTGTATTGTACTACTTATTCTTTCTATACTTCTAGAAGCCAAAGCATCTATAACAATTAACATTTTTGGCTTTACTTTATCTATTACCCCTTCTAGTATTTCCAAAGTTTCAATTCCTGTTGTTCCTAAAACACCAGGAGAAATTGCACTTACTGGTCTTGCATTTTCATCTATATATTGTGGCAGATATTTTATTATATGTCTTGTAATTTCTATATCTGTAACAACTTTAGGCCCTAAAGAATCTGGCGTTACATATAGATTTCCTAGTCCTGCAACTAAAATATCATCTTTATAATTAATATGTTTACCTATAATTGGCTTTAATTCATTTGATAATATTTCTGCAGATTTTTGAATTTCATCTTCATCAGCAATTTTTAAGTTTTTAATATCAATAGTTATATAATCACCAATTGGCTTTCCAATTGATTTTTCTCCATTAGCGTTTGTTATTCTTACCTTTGAAACTTTTATATTTTCATTAATTACCTGCTCTTCTGTTTCTATCCCATCAATTTGATTTAAATTATTACTTTTTTGAAAAATATCTCTTCTTTCTAATGCTAAATCAGTTCTAAAATTAATTGTGTTAGACATAAAAAAACCTCCTTGAGATTAGTATCTCTTTTGAAGTTCATTTTATACAGTTTTTTTAACGTTATGATTCACTGTTTAGTAAATATATTAAAATTCACAATTATCTATTTCTTGTTATATTTGTAGTAAATGATTTCAAAGCTCATTTATTCCAATGATAATGAACATTTACAGCTATATCTTTTATTGTTTTTCAATATCTTTTTATCGAAATACAATAAAAAGATATTGACTTTCATTTTAATATGTGTTATATTTTTTTGTATAATATTTTATATATAAATTGGAGGTTCATATGAAAAAGAATTTCATTAATTATTATTCTGTAATTGTTTCACTAATTTATGCTATATACAATTGTGTTCTTACCAACCTAAACATAGGTGGTTTACTGTATCAGCTTTTTATGATAACCATTATAATTGTAAATATTATAGTTTTATTAAAATTTAAGAAAGAAATCAAATTTAAAAAAATTTGTTTTATTGTTTTTTTTATAACGTTTATTTTTGGTAAAAATATTTTTCAAATGTTGTTTTGCTTGTCAAACGTTATTACCATATGTATATTAGAATATGGATCTAAAAGCATCTTTTTTAAAATAATATCTACCATTATTTCTATATTGCTTTTGCTAGTTCTCCTCGTTTTCTGTCTTATCTTAGGAACAGAAGATAGCTATGTAAATAGAATAGATGAATATCAACATTATCTTTGTGAAGAACATTATGAAGCTTATGCATATTCAACAGGAGCATCTAGTAGCTTTCACTATTATGTTGGAAAATATTATGAAATTATTAAACCAGAATTATTGTATATACGTTATTCTAAACAAAATTCGACAAGCATGGAAGAATATGTTGATGTTGTAAAAAAATATAATGGAAAATTAAAAAATGAAAAATATTTTGATCCTAAATTGATGATTAATTAATTATGAAACAAATATTCAAATATAAAATCGAAGAGAGCATTGGAATTGAAAGCTGGAGTTTTCCAGCATACTTCTTTCTACCTCTTATTTCTATAAAATTCCAATGCTCTTTCAGCTAGCTTCTGATATTTTAGCTTCTTATCTTTGATTTTTTCATCAATATGTTTGGAAACAATTAATTTATGTTTTCATTGAGCACATTTCTTACTTTTTCAATTATCACATTAAAACTTATTTCATTATCATCATTATTTGCTGGAATTACAATATTTGCTCTCTTTTTACATGGTTCTACATATTTTTCGTGCATTGGTTTTAATGTACTTTTATATTTTGAAATAATATAATCTGCTGTCAATCCTCTATGTTTTATATCTCTATCAATCAATCTCGTTAATCTAATATCTGCATCTGTATCAACAAATATTTTTAAATCCATCAAGTTTGATAATTCTTCGTTTTCTAAAACTAAAATTCCTTCAATTACAATAACTGATGCTGGATTTACTGTAACTGTTTCTTTTTCTCTAAGTCTCTCTGTATACGAATAAATTGGTCTTTTAATTGATTTACCCTCAATTAAATCTTTTATTTGTTTAATCATATAATCTGTTTCTAACATTTCTGGGCAATCATAATTTAATTGTTCTCTTTCTGCTTTTGTGATATTATCTAAGCTTTTATAGTAAAAATCATGTGATAATATAATAACATTTTCTTTAAATTCATCTTTTATTCTATTTGCAAGAGTGGTTTTTCCAGACCCTGTACCCCCTGCAATTCCTATTATATATGGTTTTGACATATTATCTTTCTCCTTCTTTATTTGGTTTAGGAAGTTTAATTTTACCTTTTCCATTCTCTTTAATTCTTTGAACCTCACACTTATTAGCAGCTTTTAATATCTTTCCTTGCTTCTTTTTTTCTTCTCTTCTTTTTATAAAGTTAAACAAAGCTAATAAAGCAGTACCAACACCTCCCTGCTCATTGTTATTAAATGTTATAACATTAGCTTCCCCTTTTACATCAGAATTAGCATTTCTCATAGCAATACTTAATCCTGCATGTTTAAACATTTCTATATCATTTCCTCCATCGCCTATTGCTATTACTTGTTGTTTTTCTATCCCAAGTTGTTCTTGAATTAACTCTATAGCTGCGGCTTTTGTCACGCCTTCTTTCATAATGTCAAAATAATATAATTCAGCATCTGGGTTACTAGCATCTGTTCTATCACATATTTCTGTCATTTGAATTCCTAAGTTATTTTCTTTTAATCCTTTTTGAATAACTTCTAATTCCTTTTTTGTTCCACTAATTGCAAATAATGGTATATCATGTTCATTTGAATATTTTCTCATATTTTCTTGAAAATTAAACCCTTCTCCATTAAGCTCAATAGCTCCATCATTTTCCATATTCTTATACATAGGATCTTTATCACGTCTATATGAATAATTTATATCTGCTACTTCACATTCTTTTGTCATGAATTCATATTCCAAATTATATTTTTCTGATATATCTATTAAAGAATTTACTTGTTCTTTATTTAGTGAGTTATTACTTATAATGCTATCTGTATTAAAATCATAAATCATTGCTCCATTTGTTGCAATAACATACCCCTTAAATTTATTACCAGCCTTTGTAGCTATATATTTTGCTACTTCCAAAGGTCGAGCTGTTGCAATAACTGGAATAATACCATATTCTTTATAAAGCTTTTCGATTACTCGTAAATTAATTTCTGGTATTTCCTTTTCGCCATTTAATAATGTTCCATCTAAATCTAATACTAATAATTTAGGATCTTTTAATCCTTTATTTTTTTCATTATTCATACAAAATCTCCACATATTTTTTTACTTTCTACATTTTACCAATTATTTTAGTTTATGTCAACTATTATGTTATTGATGTCATAAATTTTACTATTAAAATAATTTCAAAACTCGCAACAATAATTTATATACCCCAATGCTCTCTCTGCTAGTTTATGATATTTTAATTTCTTATCTTTAATTTTTTCTTCAAGACTTGGCAAAATTCCAAAATTAGCATTCATTGGTTGAAATTTTTCATTTGGTGTTGAAATATATTTTGAAAGTGCTCCTATCATAGTATATTCAGAAAAAATAAGTTTTTCTAAATGAATATTTTGCTTTTGTTCTTGATAATTTCTAACAGCATCTATACCTGCAACAAGTCCTGAAGAAATAGATTCCACATATCCTTCAACACCTGTTATTTGTCCTGCAAAATATATATTTTTATTTTGTTTAAAATTATATGTTTCATCTAATAACTTTGTAGAATTGATGTATGTATTTCTATGCATCACACCATATTTTATAAATTCAGCGTTTTCTAATCCTGGAATTAAGCTAAATACTCTTTTTTGTTCACCAAATTTTAAATTTGTTTGAAATCCAACAATATTGTATAATGTAGATTCTGCATTATCTTGTCTTAATTGAACAACTGCATATGGTCTTTTTCCAGTTCTAGGATCATCAAATCCTACTGGCTTTAGCGGTCCAAATCTTAAAGTATCAATCCCTCTTTTGGCCATTATTTCTATTGGCATACATCCTTCAAAAATTTCCTTTTTTTCGAAATCGTGTAATGTTACAACTTCTGCATTAACAAGTTCTTTTACAAAATTTTCGTATTCTTCTTTATTCATCGGTAAATTAATGTAGCTTGCATCTTGTTCATTTAATCTTTTTTGCCAATCTTCAATGGATTCTTCTTTCTTTTTTTCTTGATCATATCTATTTCCATAAAAAGCAATATTAAAATCAATACTTTCCTTAGTCAAAATAGGTGCTGCTGCATCATAAAAAGCTAAATTACTTTCTCCGGTAAGCTTTATTATTTCTTTTGATAAACTTTCAGAAGTTAATGGTCCTGTTGCAATAATTACAATTCCATCTTTTGAAATATCTTCTAAAGAAGTTTTATCTCCAATTTCTTCATGTATAATTTCAATTAAAGGATTATTAATTATTTCTTCTGTAACCTTTTTTGAAAAAGGTTCTCTATCCACAGCCAATGCCTGTCCTGCAGGAACACTGGTTTCATCTGCTATTCTAATTAAAAGAGAATCTAATTTTCTTAATTCTTCTTTTAACAACCCACAAGCATTTGTAAGTAGATTTGACTTAAAAGAATTTGAACACACAATTTCTGCTAAATCTTTATTTGAATGTGCAGGAGTGTATTTATTTGGCTTCATTTCATATAATTTTACTTTTATTTCCTTTTTGGCAATCTGGTATGCAGCTTCACATCCTGCTAAACCTCCACCGATTATTGAAATATAATCTTTCATATTATTCTTATTATCTCTTTCTTTTTGTTTTGAAACATGAATATTTTCTCATATAATTAAATTTTATTTTTTTATTAAATTTTTTATATATTTAATAATTTTAATAAATATATTTTCTTTATGTTTAATAATTTGAAGATTTGTTTCTAATTTTTCATTTTGATTACTTGTATTATTTAATTCTACCGATTTATTCATAAAAACATTTGTATTGTACAATTTTTGTTTTTCTCTTTCTAGTTTTAATCTATCTTCCATTTGTATTTTTTTTATTTTTTTTCTTTGTTCTTCTGTTGCTAAATAATCTCGAAAAATATTAAATAATACTGCTTTTGTTTCTACTAGTATTTTTTGCTCTTGTAATTCTGCTTTTTCATTATATATAAATTCATATTCTAAATCTCTATTAGTTTCAATTACTTCTATGATGTCTTTAGGGATTTTTTTATATTCTTCTATATTTAGAAATTTTAATATTGTATATACTTCCGTAAATGCCTTATTATATTCTCCAATCTTTTGCATCAATTTTTCTCCTTCTATTATTAGGTAGTGTAAACTAAATTTATATTTAATTAATCTACACCCCTGTATTTTCGA
>CAMIVO010000039.1 GCA_946401865.1 uncultured Clostridia bacterium | reverse complement strand
TTTCCAATACTTACTATATCATCGGATTATTTTCCGAAACTTCTTGACACTAATTATTTGAAATAGGGTCTTTTATTCATGTGTTACAATTTACTGCTTATACTTTAAGTAAACAATAAAAATAATTTATTTTGCTCGGTTTCAGCCAATCAACGCTAATTTCTAAAGCAATTTTTAGACTCCCTTCCATTGTTGCTTCGCAAAATGAACTCTTGTCCTAAAAATTCTCATATTTGAAAACATTTTGTAAGAAAGTGGTCCCCGCACAAGTTTACTTTAAAAATAAATATATAAACTTGGTGCGGACTTTTAGTAATTTGACCGTGAATTGTAACCCATATTAAAAGGTATTTGAAGATTTTTCATAAAAAAGATAGTAATTCTTTATTAAATATGATACAATAAAATTCGAAAAAAGGGGAGATAGTCATGAATAAGAAAAATAAATTAAACATAAAAAACATAATTATATTTATTGTAATTTTAGGAATTATTGCTGGATTATATGTAAATTTTAAAAACAAAAAGAATATAGATATTGCAAGAGAACAAATAGAGGAACAAGAAGAAAGTGCAAATCAAAATGTTAATATTAATCAAGACAGTGACAAAAAAGAAGAAAGTATTGCACCTTCAAAATCTCTACTAGAAGAAAAACTTGAAAGTGGTAAATATTTGTCAGATAGTGGTCTTCCAGTTTTAATGTATCATTTTTTCTACGATAAAAATGAAAGAGAGCCACAAGATGGAAATTGGATAGAAATAAATGATTTTGAGGCACAAATGAAATATTTATCTGAAAATGATTATTATTTTCCAACTTGGGAAGAGGTAGAAGATTATATTGATGGAAAAACAGAACTACCTGAAAAAAGTGTAGTTATTACTGTAGATGATGGAGATCCTTCATTTTTTGAACTTGGTGTTCCTATAATACAAAAATATAATGTACAAGCAACTTCTTTTGTAGTTGCATACTGGTATGGAGATGTTGCAGAAAATAAAGAAAAAAATATAAGCTACCAATCACATTCATATGACATGCATAAAGGTGGCTCAAATGGAAAAGGTGTTATGCTTTCATGGAGCTATGAAAAAATGGTTGAGGACTTAAAAACATCTCAAGAAGTTTTAGGTGGTGCAACAATATTTTGTTATCCATTTGGTCAATATAATGAATTAGATATAAAAGCTTTAAAAGATACAGGCTTTAAACTTGCTTTTACTACACAAGGTGGAAGAGTAAAAAAAGGAGCTCCTAAATATGAACTTCCAAGAGTAAGAATTTCTGGAAATACAGGTTTAGAAGCATTTAAGAAGAAAGTGGAATAGTTGTCAATGGGGACGGACCTTTTTGACAACTAAATCAAATTTTGCACATATATTTTGTAACTACATGAAAGTAGTACAGCTTTTAATAAATATCTATTTTCGTTTGAAGAATCAACTTTAGAAAATTCTTTTTTTTCAAAAATTGATATAACCGCTTCTTCAAATAAAGAGCAAAAGCTATTATAGGCATGAGATATATCGGTACTTTCTAATGCAATGTTAATTAGGCTAGAGATTTCATTCATACTAAAAACTTGTTTTAATATACAAATAACAAATAATTTAGCACATTGAGTTTTAGAATATTTCTTTTTTACAGGCGGTTCTAAAATATTGTTTTTTACATAGTTGTTTATCATTGTTTTTGTAAGAATTTTATTTTTATCCTCATCCTCACTAAAATTTATACATTCTGATAAAGAACTATTTATAAACGTTAAAATTTGATCCATATATAAATCTACATTTGGTAGTTCTTCCCATCTTGGAATATGTATTTTTTCTATTAATATGGTTTGTTTTTTTGCCATAAAATTTTGTCCTCCTAATATGAATTATAATAACATCTTTTATTAATGAAGTCAAGAAAAATGATTTACATAATTTGACACAATTATATAATCATGTTATAATTAGTACTAGATAGGAGGAATTAAAAATGGATAATAATAGAAGTGTAAAAGAAACAGAAAATGATGTAGAAAAATTTATAATTCAGTATTCAGATGGTTTTATAGATATGGAAGAAGCTGAATCTTATTTTGAACCTGGTAGTAGAGTAAGGCAACGTGTAATTGATGCATTAGAAGTTTTCTTAAATAAAGGATGGACTTTACGACATTTAAGTAAAATACAACTAGATACATTCAAATCAGAATTGGAAGATGAGCATATTACTTCACCTGGAAAAAAAACATTTGAAGCATTTAAGGATGTTATAAATAATTATACTGTATATTTTGATAATCAAATGATTGGAGACCCAGAATCTAAACAAAAAGCAATTAATAATTATTTTTCACAAGGCAAAATAAATAATTCAGAATTAGAAAATATAAGAAGAGCGATAGCAGAATTACGTAAAGAAATAGGAAAATTAAGTGAAAGAATAGGAGAATTAACTAAAGAAATAACGATATTAAATAACAGAACACCTAATTCGAGCTCTGATGAACCTCAAGAATTGTAAATCGCAAATAGTATATCCCAACTGTATAATGGTAAAAAAATAAAAGGAGAAATATATGTATGGATATTAATAAAAAACATTTACAAATTTTAAAAGATTTTTTAGATAAAAAAATAAATTCAGAAGATATATCAGATGAAGATAAGCCTATTATAATGAAGCTATGTAAAGCAAGAAAAAAACAGCTTGAAGATAAAATAAAAATTAAAACAAAACAATTAAATGAATTAGAAAAGAAAGTCACAAATAATTAATACAGGTAGAATTATTAAAAACAATAATTCACACATAATAATAAACCACATAAATAAGCAAAAAAAAAAAAGCAATTTGCTTTTTTTTTTGCTAAACGGAAATACTTGATTTTTTGAAAAGAGGATCATCCATAAATGAAAAAATCAATTGACAAAGTTTTTAAAATGTGGTAATCTAGTTTTTGTAACTAGATGAAAAGGAGATTATTTTTATGAGTAAAGAAAAAAATAAGTTGAGAGATGTAAAAAAATTTGAAAATGTAAAAGAATTAGTTTTAAATACAGTAAATTTATATGGAGATAATATAGCTTTTGTAACAAAAGAAAAAATAGATAAAGAAAATGTAAATTACATTAATCATACCTATAAAGATATGTTAAATGATATATATTGCTTTGGTACAGGACTATTCAAATTAGGCTTAAAAAACTCTAGAATTGCTATTTGTGGAAGAAATAGATATGAGTGGGTAGTAAGTCATTTAAGTAATTTATTTGGAGGAATTGTATCTGTTCCAATTGACAAAGAATTACAATTAAATGAGCTTGAAGAATCTCTTGTTAGAAGCGGCGTTGAAGCTCTTGTATTTGATGAAAAATATATAGATAATATACAAAAAATAAAGGAAAATGGAAAAACTAATATTAAGTTCTTCATTTGTATGTCAAAAGCCAAAGGATATATATGTTTTGAGGAACTTCTAGAAGAAGGAAAAAAATCATTAGAAAAAGGAGAAAATGAATTTAAAGACTATATTCCTAATTCAAAAAATATGAGTATTTTATTATTTACTTCTGGAACAACTTCAAAATCTAAGGCTGTAATGCTTAGTCAAGCAGGGATTTGTACAAATATTGCTGACCTACAAATGGTAGAAGGAATTAAACCGACAGACACCAATATTGCATTTTTGCCATTTCATCATATATTTTCAACTACAGGAATGCTTATGATGATTGCATGTGGTTTAAAAACAGTATTTCCAGATGGATTACGATATATTAAACAAAATTTGATTGAATATAAGGTATCTGTTTTTGTTGGAGTTCCTCTTTTAATTAATAAAATGTATGAAACAATTGAAAAAGAAATAGAAAAACAGGGCAAAACAAATCTAATTAAAAATGCAATTAAAATAAGTAACTTTTTATTAAAATTTCATATTGATATTAGAAAAAAATTATTTAAGCAAATTGTAAATGCTTTAGGCGGAAAAATGAGACTCATTGTTGCTGGTGGAGCACCTCTTGAAAAAAGAATCGCGCAAGGATTTAATGATTTTGGAATTCATTTAGTTCAAGGTTATGGCTTAACAGAAACATCACCTGTTATTTCTGCTGAAAATGATAAATATATAAAACCAGGTTCAGTAGGTATTCCTATGAGAAGTATGCAAGTAGAAATTGTAAATAAAGATGAAGACGGAATAGGAGAGGTAAGAGTTAAAGGCCCAAATGTAATGCTTGGATATTATGAAAATGAAGAAGCAACAAATGCAGTACTAAAAGATGGATGGTTCTATACTGGAGATTTAGGCTATTTTGATAAAGATGGATTTTTATTTTTAACTGGAAGAAAAAAAGATGTTATTGTTTTAAAAAATGGTAAAAAGGTATTTCCAGAAGAAATTGAAATGTTAGTTGATAAATTAGAAGAAGTTGAAGAATCCTTTATTTATGGAATGCCACAAAATGGAGACAAAAATGATCCTATGATAGCCTTGAAAGTTGTATATACTGAAAATGCTATAAAAGGAAAAACAGAAGAAGAATTACATAAAATTATTTGGGAAAAAGTAAAGGAAATAAATAAAACTTTACCACAGTATAAATACATTAAAAATCTAATTATAACAAATGAGCCTTTAATTAAAACAACATCATTAAAAGTAAAAAGAAAAGAAGAATTAGAGAAAGTACTTAATATTTTATCTAAATAACATATTTTGCATTTTACTATTGTATTTTTCGACAAATTATGCTATTATAATTAATATAAAAAAGAGTAAAAAATAAATAGTTAAGACTTATCAAACGGGAAGTTGTTGATAAGGCAAGAGTATTCGCTTATTTATTTTTGCATTCCGCTTTTCACAAAATTTTATATAGTTTAGAATTTAACTTCTTTTTTGTGAAATTAGGAAACTCTCACATGAAAGGAGATTTTTTTATGTCAAAAATAAAAAATATTATAATGTCAAGCATGTTGTTAGCGCTACTTATATTACTTTCAAGATTCGCATCTATTAAAACTCAATATTTAGTAATTAATTTAAGTTTTATTCCAATAATTATGTCCGCAATTTGGCTTGGTCCAAAGTATAGTACTATAATTGCAATGCTTGGAGATTTAATTGGGGCTATTCTATTTCCGTTTGGACCTTATTTTTTTGGTTATACGATTAGCCAAGCTCTAACAGGATTTGTATATGGTATATTTTTATATAAAAAAGGTGAAGATTTATCTATAAAACAATTAGTTATTAGACTGATAATAAGTTCTTTAATTGTTTTAATCTTAATAAATGTATTTTTAACATCTTTTTGGTTACATATTCAATATGGAAAAGCATATGTTGCAATATTATCAGGAAGGATTCTTACTCAAGTTTGCATGTTTCCAGTACAAATAATTGTTATATTATCACTAGAAAAATATACAAGACCAATTGTAAAAAAATACTTAATTTAATATTATTTGTTAATATTTATAGGTATAAATAATAACTATTATTTTATAATTGATACAATTAATAATTATAGAAAGGATTTTTAAGCCATGGATATAGAAAAATACTATTCCAATTTCTTTAAAGGAACAAAAGATCCAAGTTTAAAGGCAATGCATTTTTTTATGGAGAAATTAAATCATCCAGAGCAAAAAATGAAATTTATACATATTGCAGGAACAAATGGTAAAGGAAGTACTGTTGAGATGATTTCAAATGCTTTAATTAATGCTGGGTATAAAGTTGGAAAGTACATGAGCCCTCATCTTATAAAGTATAATGAAAGAATGAGTATAAATAATAAAAATATTTCAGATTTAGAGTTGGAAGAATTATTAAATAGATTTGATGTCTATGTTAGAGAGTATAATAATTCAAATGAAGCTAATATAACTTTATTCGAATTAGAAACAGCTTTAGGTATTGAATATTTTTATGAAAATAATTGTGATATTGTTATTTTAGAAGTTGGATTAGGTGGAACATATGATTGTACAAATATTATAAACCCATTAATATCAATAATTACTAGCATTGGATATGATCATATGGATCTCTTAGGAAATACATTACAAGAAATAGCTAAAAATAAGGCAGGAATAATTAAAGAAAATTCCAAAACAATTTTTGTAAAACAGGAAGATGAAGTAAATAATATAATAATAAATACTTGTAAAGAAAAAAACAATAAGTTGGTTTTAATAGATAAAAATGATATTAAAAACTATTCTTATAATGAGAATTTTCAAAAGTTCGATTATAGGAATTACAAAAATATACAGGTTAATTTAAAAGGGGAAAAACAAATACAAAATGCAGTTCTATCAATTGAATGTATTGAACTTTTAAGAGATTTGAATTATCAAATTTCAGAAAGAGCTTTAAAAGATGGATTGAAAAATGTAATACACCATGCAAGATTTGAAAAGATATTTGATAATCCTACAATTATATATGAAGGTGGGCATAATCTTCCAGCAATAGAAAACTTTTTAAATAGCCTAAATATGTATTATAAAAATTCTGAAAAAGTATATATTTTTCAAATTTTAAAAACCAAAGATTATAAATCTGTATTAAATAAGCTTATTACACAAGATAATAGTACTTTTATTTTTACAGATGGAAATGACACAAATAAATATGTAAAAAAAGAAGAACTATTACAATTTGCAAATACTGTTTCAAACAAAAATACATATTATATGATGGATTTAAAGGATGCTCTGAGATTTATAAAAAAAGAGTATAAAGATAAAATAGTTTTTATTTTAGGAAGTTTCTACATCTATGGAGATGTAATAGAATTATTGAGGAAAGAATAATGATTAAAATAGATAACTTAAATTATAAATATAAAAGTGGTGAAAATGTTCTAGAAAATATTAACTTGGAAATACAAGAAGGAGAAATAATAAGTATAATCGGGAAAAATGGAAGTGGAAAATCTACACTTTTAAGTCTTATTGCAGGTTTATATAAGCCTAATAAAGGAACTATTTTTGTTGATGATATAAATACGTCTTCAAAAAAGGATATGATAAAATTAAGAACTAAAGTTGGTATAGTATTTCAAAATCCTGATAATCAAATTCTTTTTCCAAGTGTGTATGATGACATAGAATTTGCCTTAAATAATTTAAAAATAGATAATAAAAAGGAAAGAATAGAAAACGCTCTTAATAAAGTTAATATGAAAGAGTTTATGTATAAAGACAGCTATGAACTTTCTTTAGGCCAAAAACAAAGAATAAACATAGCTGGTGTTTTAGCTATTGCTCCTAAATATTTACTTATGGACGAACCTACTACAATGATTGATTCATTTGAGAAAGAAAAGATTTATAATTGCTTTAAAAAGTTGAAATCTGAGGGATACACTATTATATTTGTAACAAATAATATTAATGAAATTTTACTTTCTGATAGAATTGTAATTATAGAAAATAAGCAGATTAAGAAATCTTTTGACAAAAACAAAATTTTAGATAATATAGGGCTTCTACAAGAAAGTGAAATTAGAATTCCTGATATTATACAGATAGTTCTTAAACTAAAAGAAAAAGGTGTAAATTTTGAAATTACAGATTGGACAATTGATGGAATTATAAATGACATTGTAAATAAATTGTCTTGAATTTAAAATAAGTCTGAACAATAAATAAATCTATTTAAATGTATCTTTTTTAAAAGAAGGAATAATAAATTATGAAAAATTTAGTAAAATTAATTACATTCATTCTACTAACAATCATTGTTTTTTTTATAAGCAATTATATAGCCTTATTATCTATATTTTTTCTTGACTTAATATTAACTATTATATTTAAAATATCAATAAGAGAATATTTTAAAAGTTTTAAGTATTTATTACCATTTTTGCTTTTATCATTTGTTTTAAATGTTATTTTTTCAAATTTAGATTATGCAATTCTTATTTTATTTAGGATTATTATTTGTTATAATATAACTTTTACATATTATAAAATGACTTCAGTATTAGAAATCGCAAATACTATTCAAATGATTTTTTCACCATTAAAAATATTCAAAATTGATACAAGTAGTATTTCTTTAATAATTTCTATTGCACTTTGTATGATACCTATATTACAACAAGAAATAAATTCTGTTCGCAATGCTATTAAAGCTAAAGGAGCAAAAATTAAAATAACTAATATTACTTTAGTTTTAAAGCCAATTTTAATATCTATGTTACAAAGAACAGGAGAGATAGAAAAAACTTTAATTGCAAAAGGATTTATGGAATAGTTTTAATTATATGATAGATGTGCTATAATTTAAACTATGGAAATTACATTAATAAGATGGAGATATAAAATGAAAACTGTATTTAATTTAAATAGTTTTAATGTTATAAAAGATGAAAAATATTATTATTTTTTTAGAGCTTTAAATAAAGAAGATAATAAAGACTTAGAAGAAGGAAAAATTACTAAAAACGGTAAAATTATCAAAATAAGAACAGATACACAAAGATGGAAAGAAAACAATAAAAACCTAAAACCAAGATATGATGAAAATGTTAAAAATAGCTTAGAGCAAATGTATGATCATATTAAGCCAAAGTTTTGCAGATGTACCAATTGTATTTCTTTATCATGTGACGCATCCATTTCTATTCATTACGGAAGAGATTTTTATAAAGATAGATATGTTATGATTAAGATAAAAAAAGAAGAAATGGGTAATAAAGTTATTAATGCTGGTTTATATTTACTAAATTATATAGAAGAAGCGGTTAATAATGAAATAAGATTATTAAAAAATATAGAATTATTAAATAAGTTAAATCAAATAAATAAAGCAACTTCAGCTAAAAATATTGCAAATATTGTTATAAAAGAGTATAATTTAAATACTTGTACTAATGGAAAATATACAGGTATGAAATTTATAAAAGAAGATTTTTATCCAATAAAAAATAGATTTACTAATTATAATACATTAAATAAAGAGCAGACACTTGCAAAAAATAAACTTTTTGCAAAAGTAACTTTACTTGAAAAGAATGGATATTTAAGTCCAATAATTAATTACACTAAAAATAATATTAATTTACTTAGAACAGTAGATAATGCATTTGCGTCATTGGAATTTATTCATTATGGGGAAATAAAAAAGGATGAGATAATAGAGATTACTAGTGAAGAAATGGATAAATTAAGTAAAATTTAAAAGAATTGAAGGAATGTATATTATGAAAAAAATTGAATGTTTTGAAGATATTAAATTATCTGATTTAGATAGTATTTTAGATGATTTAGAATACTATCCAGAAGATTTCTATCCGAAAGAAGTAGTTAGTTTAAAAAATGAAATACAAATAATTAAAAATGCTATATTAAAAATTGAAAAAGATAAGAAAGAAGGCTTTAATAGAGCAGATGAAATAATTACTCAAATTGAATTAATAACGCTTACAAAGGCAAGTTATAAAAGCTATGATGATTTACTTAAAAAAAATTATGATATGAGTAGGTAAAGTAGTAATAAATTACAATATTCTACTTGATTTTTTTAGGAGTGTGATATAATGCAAGATTTAGAAGAATATTATAAATTAGTTGATAGCTTGATTGCTAAATTAAAAGATTTAGGTGATTCACTTTGACATTGCAAAGCTAGAACAAGAATTAAATGAATTAGAAAAAAAGACTTTAGAATCTGATTTTTGGGATGATACTACTTCAGCAAATAGTATACTTGACAAAATTAAGAGTTTAAAAAATAAATGCAAAAATTATAGAGAAATAGAAGCGGATTTGGCTGGAATAAAAGATATTATAGATTTGCTAAAATTAGAATATGATGAAAACTTGGCAAACGAAATGATAAAAGATATAAATAAAATTGAAAAAGAAGTAGAAAAATTCGAAATACAAACTCTTTTATCAGGTAAATATGACAAAAATAATGCCATTTTAACTATCCATCCAGGAGCAGGAGGAACAGAGGCTCAAGACTGGGCAGAAATGCTTTATAGAATGTATACTAGGTGGGCCACAAAATCTGGTTATAAAGTAGAAGAACTTGACTATTTAGAAGGTGATGAAGCAGGTCTAAAATCAGTTACATTTGAGGTTTCAGGTGAAAATGCATATGGCTATTTAAAAGGTGAAATGGGAGTACATAGGTTAGTTAGAATTTCTCCTTTTGATAGTGGAGGTAGACGCCATACATCATTTGCATCTTTAGAAGTTTTACCAGAAATCACAGATGATGTAGATTTATATATAAATCCAGATGATATTAAAATGGATGTGTTTAGAGCATCTGGAGCAGGGGGTCAACATATCAATAAAACCTCATCTGCTGTAAGGTTAACCCATATTCCAACTGGAATTATAACATCATGCCAAACACAGCGTTCTCAACTTCAAAATAGAGAGTTTGCAATGAAAATGCTTAAATCAAAACTTTTAGATTTAAAAGAAAAAGAACATAAAGAAACAATAGATGAATTAAAAGGAATTCAAAGAGAAATTGCTTGGGGAAGTCAAATTAGATCATATGTATTTTGCCCATATACAATGGTAAAAGATCATAGAACAAATTTTGAAGTTGGAAATGTACAAGGAGTTATGGATGGAGATTTAGATGGCTTTATACAAAGTTATTTAAAAATGTCAAAAAATTAGTTAGACACATATAATATAAAAGAATGTTGTTTATTGAGAATTAAAAAGCAAAAATATAATTCTTTCTAAATGACTATTATGCGAGGAATGTTTATAATTAAACAATTCTCTATAAATTAAAAAAGAAGGTGCCAAAATTATGGACACAGTAGTATTAAAATTTGGAGGAAGTTCTGTTGCAGACAATATCAAATTAAATATTGTTGCAAATAAAATAAAAAAATTTTATAATGAAAATAAAAAAATAGTAGTTGTAGTTTCAGCACAAGGAAAAACAACAGATGGACTTATAAAAGAAGCAATGAGTTTATCAAGTGTTCCAGATGAAAGAGAACTTGATGTTTTATTAAGTTCAGGCGAGCAAATTTCTATGGCCAAACTTGCTATTTTACTAAATAGACTAAACATGAAAGCAATTTCTTTAACAGGATGGCAAGCTGGAATTTTAACAAACAATACAAATCAGGATGCTATTATTGAAGATATTGATACATCTCGTATTGAAAAAGAATTAAATGAAGGAAAAATAGTAATAGTAGCAGGCTTTCAAGGAATTAATAAAAATATGGATATTACAACATTAGGAAGAGGGGGATCAGACACAACAGCAGTTGCAATTGCCGCAAAACTTAAAGCAAGTCATTGTTATATATTTTCTGATGTTGATGGAGTATATACAACAGATCCAAAAGCAACCAAAATTGCAAAAAAGATAGATACATTATCTTACACTGAAATGTTAGATATTGCCGATGAAGGAGCAAAAGTTCTTCATAATAGATGTGTTGAAGTTGGTGAAAAGTTTAACATCCCAATAGTTGCAAAATCCACCTTTAATGAAAATTCCGGAACTATAATAAATAATAAAATTGAAGGAAGTATAGTAAAAAACATAGTAAAAAATGACAATTTAAAATATGTTCATTTAACTTCAAAAGAAAATTATACTATAAAAGAATTTAATACAATTTATAATAAATTTATTGAAAATGAACTAAATGTTAAAAACCTTGTAAATAGTAGTGAAAATAGCTTAAATATATCTTTTACAATACCAAGTATAAAATTTAACAAATTGGCAAATTTAATTGAAGAAAACTGGAACGACTTAACTGCAACATATTTAGATATTACCAGAATTTCTATTGTTGGAAACGGAATTATGAGTAATAATACAGTTCTAACAAAAACAATGAAAATTATAGAAGAAAATAATTTAAGCATTATTAGTATGGAAATTAATGAAGCAAAAATTTCAATTATATTTAATGAAATAGTTTCAAATAATATAATAGAGGAATTACACAGAACTCTAATATCATAAGATATTAGAGCTTTTTTATATCTTTTACAATTCACCATATATCTAAAGCCTATGACATAGATTTCTTATTATTAGTTCTAAACTTATAAATATTCGAATATAAATATTTATAGCAAAGGAGGAAGGTACTATGGTTATTGAAGAAAGAAAAAACATAGGATTAAATAATATTGTTCAAAATTTGGTTTTAGAAAATAGAAACAAATTGAATGTTACAGGAGTTAAAGATGTTTTAAGCTTTGATGATGAAGTAATTATAATGGAAACAGAACTTGGTTTATTAACAATAAAAGGAGAGAACCTTAAAATAAACAAATTAAGCATAGATACAGGAGATGTCATAATAGAGGGAGAAATTAATAATCTTGGTTATAATGACCATTCAAAAAAAGAACAAGAGGGAAGTATTTTATCCAAAATTTTTAAATAAAATGATTAAAATAAGAGGATATTGTATGAGAAATGTGAGGTGTAAAGCGTAAAATGATTGATAGTCAAGCAGTATTATTTCTAATTTTCTCATTAAATGGAATAATTATAGGTTTAATATTTGATTTTTTTAGAATACTCAGAAAATCCTTTAAAACAAGCAATTTCGTTACTTATATAGAAGATATTTTATTTTGGATATTTACAGGAATAAGCATAATTTATTTTATGTATAATTTTTCTAATGGAAGTATTCGATTATATATATTTTTAGGATTAATACTAGGATTTTTTTTATACATTTTAACAATAAGTAAATATATTATTAATTTTTTTGTTTTTATTATTCGTATATTAAAAAATGTAGTAAATAAAATATTCAATATTGTATATATACCAATTAAATTTATAAAAAGTTTTATATGTTCGAAATTTATAAAACATTTTTATATATTATTTTTAAAACTTCCACAAATATTTTCAAAATATATTAATAAAAAATCTCAAAAAATGTCAAAAAAATAAAAATAATAAAAGGATTTTGAAAACAAATGGCGAATAATAATTATAGAGTTTATATAGAAAGAATGGTTACGTATGAAAAATAAAAATGGTTTACTTAAAAAAATAATTTTTGTTGCTGTTTTAGTTTATGCAATAATAACTTTTATAAATCAGCAAAAAATACTAAATAATTATACTTCTCAATTAGATACTATAAAAGTAGAAATTGCAGAAGCAAAAGAACAACAAGAAAAGTTAAATGATGTAAAAGAAAATGTTAATTCACTTGAATATATAGAAATACTTGCTAGAGAAAAACTTGGTATGTATATGCCTAATGAAAAAGTATATGTAGATAATGAAAATTAAACCTTGACTCCCAAGGTTTTTTCTTGTTTTTACTTCACAAATCATTTTTTTTATGATATAATACAATAGTTGTTATATTCAAACAAAAATTTAAATTTTATAATATTCAAATAAAATAAGTATATAAAAAAATACAAAATTTATATTTAACATCAAAAATTTCAGTTCAAATAAAAAAATCCCCAACAAATTAAATTTATATTATATTTATTTTACAAAGTGAATTATTTATAAAACAAAAAGGAGAAATTATAATGCAAGATTTAGAAAATCTTACTCTTTTAGAGTTAAAAAAATTAGCAAAAGAAAATAACATAAGAAATATTTCAAAATTAAATAAAGAAGAACTAATAGAGGTTCTTAAAAGTCTTCAAAATAACCAATTTGAAGAAAATGATGACGATTTAGAAGAAATTGAAGATGACGATTTAAATAATGACGAAACAGAAGATACACAGTCAATTTATGATATTCCAAATGATGAAGAAGAAGAATTAGAAGAATCTACAATTACTTATCAAGTAAATAATGAAGAAGATGAAATTATAGAAGGTGTACTTGAGGTATTACCAGAGGGATATGGTTTTTTAAGAGGAGACAATTATTTATCTAGCCCAAAAGATGTTTATATTTCACCTGTTCAAATCAGAAGATTTAAACTAACAACCGGAGATCTAGTAAAAGGTATATCTAGATGTAAAGAGGGAGAAAAATTCCCATCACTAATTTTTGTTGGAGAAGTTAATGGAGAACATCCAGAAAAGGCTATAAAAAGAAAAAGATTCGAAGACCTTACTCCAATATATCCAGAAGAAAGATTGAGATTAGAAACTGTTCAAGGAAATTATGCAACAAGAATGATGGATATAATTTCACCAATAGGAAAAGGACAAAGAGGATTAATTGTTGCACAACCTAAAGCTGGTAAAACTACTTTATTAAAAGAAATTGCAAATAGTATAACTGCAAATAATCCAGAATGTGAATTAATAATGCTTTTAATTGATGAAAGACCAGAAGAAGTTACAGATATGGAACGTTCAATAAAAGGTCAAGTTGTTTATTCAACATTTGATGAATTACCAGAACATCATGCTAAGGTAGCTGAAATGGTTATAGAAAGAGCAAAAAGATTAGTAGAGCAGGGGAAAGATGTTGTTATTTTATTAGATAGTATAACCCGTTTAGCTAGAGCATATAACTTAGTTGTTCCAACATCTGGAAGAACTCTTTCAGGTGGTATAGACCCAGCATCTTTACATAAACCTAAAAAGTTTTTCGGAGCAGCAAGAAATATTGAATTTGGTGGAAGTTTAACAATTTTGGCGACTGCACTTACAGAAACAGGAAGCAGAATGGATGATGTCATATTTGAAGAATTTAAAGGAACAGGAAATATGGAAGTTCTTTTAGATAGAAGTTTAGCCGAAAAACGTATTTTCCCAGCTATAGATATAAAAAGATCAAATACTAGAAGAGAAGACCTATTATTAAATGATAAAGAACTTGAAGTTGCAACACTTATTAGAAAAGCAATGGGAAGTATTCCAGCAGCAGAAAGTACAGATCAAATATTAAAAGTCATTAAGGCTACTAAAAATAATGAGGAATTTCTTGAGAAAACCAAAAAAGCACTAGAAAAATTTAATGATTAAAATAAAACTTTTTAAGGAGAATAATATAATGAATATAACAGTTGGCGGACGTTTCAATGAACCTAATTGGTCAAAACTAATTGAAACAGTAAAAAAATTAAAAAATGCAGGGCATACTATTTTAGCTCCTAGTGAAAATTCAGTACCTATAAATCCAGGAGAAGATGTTGTTTTATTTCAAGGTGATGAAAATAAAACTCCTAAAGAAATCACTACTTTTTTTTTAAATTGTATTAAAAAATCTGATGCATATGTAGTAGCTGATTATCAAGGAGTTTATGGACGTGATGTAGCTTTTGAAATTGGATACGCAGTTGGGGCTATCATATCTATTGAGGAATCACCATTAAAAAGAATATATTTTACAGAACCACCTGCATGTTATAATCTTTTTTTAAAATATTATAAATCTACTTTGACTTATGAAATTTTCAAAGCAGAAGTATTTCATAACTCTGAAAATGTGAATGCATTAAATATGTATGAAAAATGATAGTGTAAAGTAATCTATGAAAAAAATTATGGAAACCACTATTAAATAAAA
>CAMIVO010000038.1 GCA_946401865.1 uncultured Clostridia bacterium | reverse complement strand
ATAATCAATTTTATTTATTCTTCAGTTTCTTTTATTAACTCCTCTGCAACTTCAAATAACTTCATTCCGTTAGAGGCTTTAATTAAAACAACATCTCCATCTTGCAAAGATATTTTTAGCTTTTCTGTTAATTCTTTCCTATCTGTACAATAAAATACATTTTCTTCTTTATATCCTAAATTGATTGCTTCCTCTGCTATATATTTTGCATTTTCTCCTATTAAATATAATTTATCTATATTGTTGTTATATACTTCTGTTCCAACATCCCTGTGAAGTTTTTCTGAAAATGAACCAAGCTCAAACATATCTCCTAAAACAGCAATTTTTCGTTTCCCATTCATATTTTTCAAGCTAACTATTGATGCTTTCATAGACTCATAACTTGCATTATAACTATCATTAATTAATGTAACATTATTTTTTAATTTTAAAACTTCCATTCTTTTAGCGGTTAATTTAAATGAACTAATTCCATTTTTAATTTGTTCATTTGATAATTCAAATATTTTTCCAAATGTAAATCCACATAGAGCATTTAATACAAAATGCTCACCACTAACAGGAACTTCTATTTTAAGTTCTTCATCCTTATATTTACATATAAATTCACTATCATTAGCATTTAGTTGTAAATTTTCAGCTTTTGCATCACTATCATTTTTTATTCCAAAAGTATGGATTTCAATTTTGTCATTTGTTTCTTCTGCCCATTTATGTAATAAATCATTATCATTATTAATTACAATTCTTTTTGTTTTCATACCATCTAAAATTTCTAGTTTTGCTTTTAAAATATTTTCTCTAGAACCCAAATTTCCAATATGAGATGTTCCAACATTTGTTATAACTGCAATATCAGGTTTTGCAATTTTACTTAAATAACTTATTTCACCTAGATGATTCATTCCCATTTCAATAACTGCTATTTCTTCATCTTGCAATTTTAAAATTGTTAATGGTAAACCAATATTATTATTGTTGTTTCCCGCGGTTTTTAGTGTTTTGTATTTTTGAGAAATTACATTTGCTATTATGTCTTTTGTGCTTGTTTTTCCTACACTTCCTGTAACTCCAATAACTTTTAATTTATCTCCATAAAGTTCTCTTTTTAATGTTGCCATTTTTCCAAGTGCAATTATTGTATCTTCTACTAAAATAATATTTTTATTTTGTTTTTCATATTTTTCTTTTTTTATACCATCAATTTCTATTTTATTTAGAATTACAGTATCAGCACCACTATTTAGTGCATCTTCCCAGAATAAAGTACCATCAAAATTATCACCTTTTATCCCAATATATGTATCTCCTTGTTTAATTGTTCTTGAATCTTTTGAATAATTAATACATTCTTTATTTTTATTTCCAATAATTAAAGTTCCTTCTGTACATTTTAATATATCTTCAATTTTTAAATTCATTGTGTCCTCCTTGTTTTCTTTTTCTTATTTAATTTTATAATTTCTATTATAGGAATTATTCCAATAATAATTAAAACTATTCTTATTTTTTCATCTTCTGCACTTATTGCTAATCCTATAAATATTGCTGTAAGTATAATTAATACAATATTCATAAAATTTTTTCCTATTTTTTCCAATGGTCCATCTTCATTATCCTCTTCCGGGTCATTTAAGTTAACTCCTTGTAGTTCTTTAGGCAAATCATAAAAGCCTGGTTCCGTAATAGTTAATTTATCTTCATCTGATTCTTTTATATACACACTAAGATATACCTCTCCTAGTCTATCACCTTCTCTATTTCTCCATTCATGAGCTCTATTTAACTCTAATTTATATTCAATATTATTTGCGTCAAGAACATCTAAAAAACTGTTGCAATTAAAATAATTTCTAACATTGTTTTTATTAATAACAAATTCACTATTTTTTTCTATTTCATCTGTTATTCTTACAAGTGCTTCATGTTGTAGAGTTTCACTATATACTTCAACCCAATTTTCTTCCATATTTTCTTCCTTTTACTTTTTCCTTTTTTATTTTTCATTGTAGCATAATTGATTTTCATTTTCAACAGAATAACTAGCCCAATTTTGGACTAGTTTTAATTTTTTATTCTTTTAGTGTTGGGTAACCATTATTTGAAGTACCTAACTCCCATACTAATGGGCTTTGCTCTGCATTTAGTAAATCAACAAAACTTTGCTTTTTCATATCCTCTGCAGACATTCCTTCTCCTATATTATTTAAAGTCACATTGCTTTTATTTAGCTCATAATAATTATTGTTTATTTCAAATGTTGTTGTAGCATAGTGACCTACTGCACCACCTATATCTGTAACATTTGTTCCAGTTATTTGTATTTCTCCAATACTATAATTATATTTGACTTCTCCTTTAGCATTAGTTTTTGAAATCCAGCCAACAATCCCCCCAACACCTCTTACATTACTTGATTCTTCTATTATTTTTCCTATATTATAACAGTTTAGAATTTTCGCAGTACAATCCGTTCCTGTTGCTCCTACTACTCCTCCTAAATTTTCTCCTCCCTTCTGTTTTACTATTCCATTATTTACACATTTTTCTATTGTTCCCAATATTACTCCTGCTACTCCTCCTACGCAATCTCCACTTCCTGTTACCGCTCCACTATTTGTACATTCACTTATTGTTGAATTTATACTAGCATTTCCTACAATCCCTCCTACTCTTTCTGCACTTCCTGTTACAGCTCCACTATTTGTGCATTCACTTATTGTTGAATTTGATCCTGTATCTCCTACTATTCCTCCTACATAACCTTCTCTTCCTTTTACTGTTCCAGTACTTACACATTTTACTACAGTTCCAAATATTATTCCTGCTATTCCTCCTACGGAATCTCCACTTCCTGTTACCGCTCCACTATTTGTACATTCACTTATTTTAGAATTTGATCCTGCCTCTCCTACTATTCCTCCTACTCTATTTCCTTCATTATATCCTGTAATCATCCCACTATTTGAACAATCTGAGATAACTACAGACTTAGCAAGTTTGCCAACGATACCACCACACATTTGACCGTTACTTACTCCATTACTTAGATATGTTCCATATGCTAATACATTTCCAGTATTTGTACAATTATATATACCTGCTGTATCATGCGTTACCTGGCCTATAACACCACCAATCATATAATTTGTACCCTCTTTCAAAATTACTGATGTTTTTTTATTATGACAGTCTTCTATTTTAATTCCTGCTCCCTGCAACGTTCCAGCTATTCCTCCGGTTGATGTTTTTCCTTTTACTTTACTGTTATATATACTACAACCACTTACATTTCCTAATGCTCCTCCTAAGAGTCCTCCTGTATGAGCATCTCCTTCTATATTGCAATTTATTGCATGACAATTATTCATTTTTCCTGTCCTTAATGTCCCTACTATTCCTCCTGTACATGTCCCACCTTTTATATAACTATTCATTATTGTTAAATTTTGTATTGTGCTTGAATTTCCAAATAAGCCATGTCCACTTATACTTTTTGTACTATTTACATATACTCCTTTTATGGAATGGTTATTTCCTTCAAAAGTTCCTATGAATTTTTTAGTTGAGTTATCTATTCCTATTGGTGTCCATTTTTTTGCCTCATTTGATTCTGTTTCCCAATTATTATTTTCCGCTCTCGCACCTAAATCTAAGTCATTCATTAAATATACAATGGTTGTACTTTCTATTATTTTTACATCCTCTGGATTATATCCATCATCTATTACTATTTGAGTTAAATCTAAAGTATTTTCTGTATCGGTTTCACCCTCATCAGGTTTTAATTTATTTCCATTATTTACAAAATATGCTAAAAACTTTAGCTGGTCTGGATTATAAATATACCAGTGCCATATGTTTCCATCTTTTTTTAATTCTGGAGTTTTAGGTGTTTTACTTCCATCCCATATTACTAACTTTCCAGTTGTTTTTTCCCCTTCAATATCTATAGTAACTTCTGCAGTTCCTCTAGATACATACCATGTGTCTACTGCTAATTTTTCAATATTTACATTATCTATTTGATTTAAATAGTGTTCTAAATCATTTTTTCCTTTCATTTGCTGTTCATACCTTAAATAAGCAGTTTGTATATCTTCTTCTAATTGAGCTTGATCTGTGGATTTTTTTGCATTTCCTGCTTGTTTTAATATTCCATGATCTCCTGATAGTGTTACAATTGATATTCCAGCAAGTATTAAAAGAACAATTACAGTTACAACAAGTGCTATAAGTGTAATACCAGATGTTTTATTTTTCATTAGTTTTATCATATTTCTAAATCCTCCATAAATCTTATATACCACTCTATTTCTTTATAATGGTATCTTTTTCACTATTTTATTGTATATATAAAATTTTGTCAATGAATTTTTTAATTTGGTTAGAATTTAGTAAATAAACAGTTACAATTTAGCCCTTCTAAAAAGATTAATAATAAAAAAGTCGATTTTTCCTAGAATATAAAAAACAGACACTACTTTTTTAAATAGTATCTGAATTTATCTATATTTAAGAATTGTTATGTTAAGCTATTTTAATTATTTGCCCATCTATACATTTTTATATTTTTGTATTTTTCAAGTACAGCATTATATTTTTCATATTCATCTTCCCAAAGGGCATTTGGTACTTTTTCAAAAGCCTTAAATATTTCTTCTGCCTGTTTTAAATATATTATTTGTTCTTGAATAGATAGTTTTTCATATTCTTTTGTAAATGCATATAATTTGTCTAACATTTGGTTGGCTTCTACAAAGCTCCAAAAGTCTTTAATGTTCATACCAAAAAGCTTTATTTGAACTATTGCGTAACCTATTAATCCAAATATTATAAATATTAAAAAATATATTAATACTGCAATTCCTTTCATTTTTTCACCTCATATGTGCTTTAGTACATTTTAATTATAGCACATTTTTAACAAATTTGCAATATTTTGGCAATTTTTCCTTAATATTTCAATACTTTTAGTAACAATTAACAGTTAAAACCTACAAAGAAAATTTATTTAATAATTTAAAAATATCTTTTTTATTAACTTATCAATTCTTTTTATTTTTAAAATCATGTACAATATTATTGCACCTAGAACATTTAAAATCAAATCATCAATATCAAAACTTCCTGATAATGTTATAAACTGTAATAATTCTATTATTAAAACAATTAATATCATTGTTAATGTAAAAAACTTTAAATTATTCTGTCTTTTAAACAATAATGGTAAAAAGAATGCAAAAGGCATACATGCAATAATATTTCCTACTATATTGGTTATTATAATTCTAATTGATGTATTGTTTATAAATCTCATATATCCAATAATTGTTTTAAATGGTATAAGATTCATTGAATTTTGCATATAATTTCTAAAAAGATCTTTTGTCCAATGTATTGATGTAAAACCTCTTCTACCATAAAACCCATCAAACAATGTTAAAGTTATAAATAACATTACATATAATACAAAAAATATCCAAAGGTTTATTTTCATAGGTTTATTATTTTTCTTATATTTTGAGAGAAATAATCCAGCAAAATATAAACATGTACAACTACTACATAGAATAATAACTCTAGCTATTCCTGTTAATGCAAATTTAGGAATTATTTCTGTAATTGTATAAATAACTAAAATTATTACAGCTATACTATATAAACTAATTATTGATATTTTTTTTACCATTATTATCCCTTTCTATACATATCAATACTTATTAATAGCTTTATTTATTATTTTTTTTGCATGTAATTTTGATATATTAAAATCACGAAGTCCCATATTTTTCTCATAATCATTCAATAAATCATATACATCATTTAAATGCGTTCTGACTTCATTTTTTATATCTTCTTGATTTTGTGCTGTGTTTAGCAATCTTACCAATTGATTGATGCCATCTGTACCTGTTTCGTTTTTTAAATACTCTAAATCGATTTTCCCTGTTTTAAAATATCTATCTATATTTCTCTTGGCAATAATATTATCAAAATTTGCAAAATTCATGCATAAGTACATTACAATTATAATTATAAAATATGATTTTGCCAAATTAATTTTTTTATCTAATATATAAAGTATAGTTGGAATAAATAATATACTTTCTGTAAATAGTGTACAATATACTAATAATCTTAATAATGTATATCCATATGCACTCTCATAATAGTTCATTCTTACCCATGCTGATATAACAATTATAAAAGTAAATCCTACCATAATTATACTCATATAATCTATAAATTTATTGGTTTTATATTCATCCTTATTTTCTCTTTTTTTAGCAATTAAAATTGTAACAATATTAATTAAAGATACTACCATTAATTGAAAAAATCCTTGTCTTGCATATTGTGCATAATTTAGGCTAGTATTTTTTAAAAATAAAGATTTTATTTGTATATAACAAAAAACTAAATATATAATGTTTAGTGCTACAAGCAGAATTTTTATAGTAAAATTATCGTTTATTTTGGTATTTTCATTAATTAGTTCATTTTCTAAATGATGTTTTTTGCAAAAAAAGTAAAATAACGCCATAAAATAAAAAGTAAATATAACTATTATCACAAATCTAAGGACCATTATAACAATACTGTCTATATTATTAAAATATTTTGAAAAATCTAAAAAAGTAAACATTGTTTTAAATATATTTGCAAATATCTCATCAGCTGTTGATAGCAAAACTAATATAACAATAATTAATGGAAGTATTATTAATAGTGCTTTTATAGTTTTTATAATTTTTTGTTTTTTAATTTCATTGTTATCAAAATAAAGCTTATTTTTTTCTTCTATGCTTTGCCTTAAATTCTCTACACTTTCCATTATAAAAGATATAGGATTAAATATAAATTCAAAAAAGTTTATAATTGATTCTTTATTTAAATCTAATTTTTCTCCAATTAATGATAAAATCATAAAAATAAATAAACTAGAAATAACTATTATATTAAAAAGTCTAAAAAAAATATTATTATAAATAAAATATGTACTAGCAAGTAATATAATGGGAACTAATAGAAATTTTGATTTTTCATTTTTAATTTTACCATTTTTCTCTAATATGTAAATAAAAAAATATGAAAATGGAATCACAAATAATAACATTGATCCTCCTACTGATTTTCCAACAAAAAGTGTTGAAAACCATATAGCAAGTATTAATGCTCCTACTCCTATACTAATCATCGTTTTCTTCATCTCCTTTATCTTGGTAATCTAAAATATCTCCTGGCATACATTTAAGCTCTTTGCATAATTTGTTAAGTGTAGAAAATCTAATTGCTTTTCCTTTATTTGTTTTTAAAACAGATAAATTTGCAGGTGTTATTCCAATTTTTTCTGCCAATTCATTCGAAGATATTTTTCTTTTTGCCATCATGACATCTAAATTAACTATAATCATTTCAAACACCTCCCTATATTGTTAAATCATTTTCTTTTTTATATTCTGTTGCTTGTCTGAATAGTTCAGATAAAATATATAATGCTATTGAGACTCCTAAAAACAAAACACTTAAAAATAATAATGTACAGTTAGAAACTATATCTTCTGAACCAGCAAGAATTATTTCATAAAGAAAATCAATAAGCCATAATACAGAACCTATAAAACTTATAATTCCAGTAGCTTTTAATAATTTAACATTTCTTTCGCAAAATGGTTTGTTTAATCTTAGACTATCAAACAAATTAATAAATTTATGAGTGATCATTAAAAGTATAATTCCATTTGGATAAATAACATACATACTAGCACCTAAATTGAGCCCTAATTTATTTAATACAAATGGTAATCCTCCTAAAATAAATATTCCACTATAAAAACATATTTGTAGAAATATTTTTAAAAATTTACCTATTCCATTTTCTCCTGTAATTTTCATAAATAAAAACCTCCATATTTAAATCTTATGGAGGCATTATAACATATATTTTTCTGATTGTCAATATTTTTTTGTTGTTTTTCGATATTTTTTTATTATTTTATAATATTTTACTTAATTTTTATTTCTTCATTCTCTACATCAACAACCGCTTCTTTACCTTTTTGTACAATTCCATCAAGTATTGCTTCTGCAATTTTATCTTCTACTAAATTTTGAATAGTTCTTCTTAAAGGTCTTGCACCAAAGTTTTTATCAATTCCTTTAGAAGATATTAGTTTTTTAACTTCTGGAGTAAATTCAATTTCATATTTTTGAGAACTTAATCTTTTCTTAACTTCCTTAAGCATGATATCTATAATTTTGTCAATTTCGTCATCATTTAATTTATGGAATACTATTATTTCATCAATACGGTTTAAAAATTCTGGTCTAAATTCTCTTTTTAATTCTGCCATAACTTCTTTTTTGGTTGCTTCATAATCTTTTTGCTCATCTGACTTTTCATCTGCCTGTGAAAAACCAAGAGATTTTTTATCTGTAATTAACCTAGCACCTACGTTTGATGTCATAATAATTACTGTATTTTTAAAGTTTACTGTTCTTCCATTTGAATCTGTAAGTCTTCCATCATCTAAAATTTGAAGTAACATATTCATTACATCTGGATGAGCCTTTTCTATTTCATCAAATAATATTACTGAATATGGTTTTCTTCTAATCTTTTCTGTAAGCTGTCCTCCTTCTTCAAAACCAACATATCCTGGAGGTGAACCTATTAATTTAGAGATTGAATGTGGTTCCATGTATTCACTCATATCTATTCTAATTAAAGAATTTTCATCTCCAAATAAGCTTTCTGCTAATGCTTTTGAAAGTTCAGTTTTACCAACACCTGTTGGTCCTAAAAATAAGAATGAACCAATTGGTCTTGAAGGATCTTTTAAACCTACTCTTCCTCTTCTTATTGCTTTTGATACAGCTTCAACTGCTTCGTTTTGTCCAATTACTCTTTCATGTAAGCCTTTTTCCAAGTTACGAAGTCTTGTATTTTCATCTTCTGTGATTTTTTTAGCTGGAATTCCTGTCCATAGAGAAATAACATCTGCAATATTTTCTTCTGTAATTGTTACCATTGTTTTTGTATTTTTATTTTTCCACTTTTTCTCTTCTTGTTCAAATTTTTCTTTTAAAGCTTTTTCTTGATCACGTAATTTGGCTGCTTTTTCAAACTTCTGATTACGCACAGCTTCTTCTTTGTCTTTTGTTATATTATCAATTTCCTCATGCATTTGTTTTAAACTATCAGGCTCTGTATATGTTTTTAATCTTGCTTTAGATGATGCCTCATCTATTAAATCAATTGCTTTATCTGGTAAATACCTGTCATTTATATATCTAACAGATAAATTTACAGCTGCATCTATTGCTTCATCTGTAATTTTTACATTATGATGAGCTTCATATTTATCTCTTATTCCTTTAAGTATAGTAATTGTGTCTTTCATATTAGGTTCATTTACTGTAACAGGACTAAATCTACGCTCTAAAGCTGTATCTTTTTCTATATATTTTCTATATTCTTCAATTGTTGTTGCACCAATTAATTGAAGTTCTCCTCTTGCAAGCATTGGTTTTAAAATGTTTGCAGCATCAATTGCACCTTCTGCTGAACCTGCTCCTACAATAGTATGAATTTCATCTATAAATAAAATAACATCTCCTGCTTTTTTTACTTCTCCAAGTGCTTTCTTTATTCTTTCTTCGAAGTCTCCTCTATACTTAGCTCCTGCAACCATTCCAGAAATGTCTAAACTTACAACTCTTTTATTTTTTAATATTTCTGGTACATCTCCATTGTTAATTTTTAAAGCTAAACCTTCTACAATAGCTGTTTTACCAACTCCAGGCTCACCTATTAAGCAAGGATTATTTTTAGTTCTTCTTGATAAAATTTGAATTACTCTTTGTATTTCTTCATTTCTTCCTATTACAGGGTCTAACTTTCCATCAACTGCCTTTTTAGTTAAATCTTCCCCAAACTGGTTAAGAGTAGGTGTTGAATTAAAGCTACTTTTCCCACCTTTATTAGTTCCTTTTTCTTGAGAAATATCTTCTGTTTCATTAATAACATTGATTATTTCGTTATAAATTCTAGGTAAATCAGCATCTAATTCTATAAGTATTCTTACCGCAATACTATCACCTTCTCTTAATATTCCCATAAGTAGATGCTCTGTTCCTATGTAGTCATATCCTAATTTTTTTGCCTCTATAAAGCTATTTTCAATAACTCTTTTTGATCTTGGTGTAAAACCTAAAGTTTCATTAGATGTGATAACTTCTTTTCCAATCATTTCAATAATTTTATTTTCAACATTCTCGTCTGTAATTCCTTGATTAGTTAATATTCTGCTTGCAACTCCTGATCCCTCTTTTATAAGCCCATATAAAATATGTTCTGAACCTACATAATTATGTCCAAGTGAAATTGCTTCTTCTTGTGCATGTTCTATTGCTTCTTTAGCTCTTGAGGTAAACTTATATATCATATAACTCACTCCTTTCAAATTCTTATTAATATTTTTTATACTTATAATTTATTTTTCAATTATTAATTGCTTTATTAATTCTGCTCGTTTAATATCTCTGTCGTATGAATCTAAATTTTGTCCAAAATATATTTGTAAATTTGATGGATTTATGTAAAAATAAATTTTAGCAACTTGGCTATCCTTTATTTCCTTAATTATCCCTAAATCTACACCCATTTTAATGTTTGATAATAACTCTAAAGCCTCATCCCATTTTAGTTTTCGTGCATTAGTTAAAATACCATAATCTCTATATATAATGTCTTCAAGCTCAATTTCATTTTTTCCCAAAAGTTTTCTTGCTTGTCTTTCTTGCTCTATTAGTTTATCTACTATAGCTTTTAAGTTACTAATGATTGTTTCCTCAGTAATTCCCAATGTTTGTTTATTTGAGATTTGGTAAATATCTCCTATAACATTTGAATTTTTCATATATTTTGCAGTAAAGTTTAATCCAAAATTATTAACTGTTTGTAAGACTTTTCTTATATTTCCTGTTTTAGTTAGACCAGGCAAATGAATAGTTATTATTGCCCTCATTCCAGTTCCCACACTCATTGGAGTAGTAGTTAAATAACCGTATTTTTTGCTTTTAGCTATGTCAAAAATTTCTTCTATCTTTTTGTCAATTTCTTTTGCAAAATTAAATGTATTTTCAAGTTCCATTCCTGCACTAAATACTTGTATTTCAAAATGATTTTGAGTATTTATTACTATACAAATATTTTCTTCATCATTTACTAAAATTGAAGCATTGTTGTTTATTAAATTTTCATCAATTAATCCTTTTTCAATTAGGCTTGTTTTAGTTAGTTCATCCATATCTTTAAGTTTTAAAAACTTAAGATTATATCCAATACTAGGAAGATTATTTTTTACTAAATTTTCAATTTCTTGTATCTCTTTTATGTTTTTCGTTTCAAATCTGTAATTTCTTAAGTTTCTTGAATAATTTATTTTACTGCTTAAAACAACATCTCCATCTTTACCTGTTTGCATATACCAATTCATTTCTTTTTCTTCCTTTCTTTTTTCATTGGGGACAGTCCCCGACGAAAAATTTATTCATATTTTTTTAATTCATCACGTATTTTGGCAGCATCTTCGTATCTTTCTTCTTTAATTGCATTTTTTAAATCCTCTTTTAATTTATCTACTTCATTTAATTTTGTTTCCTGATTTTCTTCTATTTTGTCATCAAGATTTTGTTTAACATTATTTCCTGTTTTTACATTTCCTAATCTACCAATATGGTTTGTTGCTCCTTGTAAACTCCTTAAAATTGGATCAATTCTTGATTCAAAATCAGAATAACAATTACTGCATCCGAATTTGCCAGTGTGTAAGAAATCATCCCAATTTAGTCCACATTTACTGCAACTTAATGTATTTGTAGCACCTATAGATGGCATTAAACTTATGTCATTCATATCATCAAAGAAATCTGTCAAAAAGCTTGTAAAGTTAATTGGCATATTGAAGTGAATATCATTAATTCCTAATTTTTCACTACATTCCTCGCATAAAAACATTTGCTTTTTTTCTCCATTAATAATTTGAGTATATTTAACATTTGCTTCATTTTTTCCACAATTTTCACATTTCATAATAAATCATTCCTTTCTTTTTAAATATTAGAGAGTTATTTCCATATTTCAAAAACAACTATCCTCTCAAATGAAAAATACTATGTTAAATTTAGCAACATATTTTTTAAAATTGTTGCTCTTAATCTATCTCGATATTCTTTTGGAATATCTAACACATTGTCACTTGTTGCAACTCGTAAAAGCTTTGCTTCTTTTGTATTTACTAAGTCATAAGTTAAAAAATCACTTATTAAAATTTGTGCTTCACTATTTGACAAACTATTGCCTATATTTTGTATTATATGCATTAGGTAGTCTGATTTAGTATTATTTACTTTTTTTATTGTAATATGCCCTCCTCCACCACGCGTACTTTCAACATAATATCCTTGTGACGGCTTAAATCTTGTTGATATTACATAATTTATTTGTGATGGAACACAATTGAATTTTTGTGCTAAATCATTTCTTTGAATTTCAATCTCATCATCATCATCAAATAGATCTTTTATAAATTCTTCTATTATATCAGAGACTCTCATATAACCACCTCTTTTTGTTTTTAAGTTTGTATTCTTGTTTTTGACTTTCTTTGACTTTCAATGATATTATACTTTCATTTCTTTCATTTTTCAACATTTATTTTTTTATATTTTTGGTTTATCTTCTGTAATTATTTGCTTATTTTGGCATTTTCTTTATTAATATCTCACTTTTTCTTTATTTTTCTTTGTTTATTATAGTATTTTAATTTAGGATCAGATATTCTTTAAAATGTCAATGGGGACGGACCTTTTTGACAACTTATTCTCTAGGGCTGACTTTTAGCGACCTCTATTTTTCATGTTTGACAAGTATTTTTGACATTCAATCTTCACTTACAATTTTCTTTTGGGTTTACCTAAATTTTCTAACTCTTCTGCCTTTTCTTTTTGATGTTTTGGTGTTATCCATCCAAAAAATGATGATACAAATTCGCCATATTTTGTAGCATCTTCTCCAGTTTCTTTTTTATTATTTTTTCTTTTTTCCATAAAAAAATCCTTTCGTCAATTCTTATAATATAATTATTAACTAAAGGATATTTTTTATACTTATTAACTTAAATAGGGTACTTCTAAAAAAATTGAAATATTTAATTGCAAAATTCTAATAATCCAATCCTACTACATCTCCTCGTTCCATTTTTAAAGAACTATCATAATAGGTATACTTATATGTTTTATCTTGTGAATGATCATTTATAATAATTCTTCTAGAACCTTCTGTATCTGGGTCCATATATCCAAAAACAAACTCAGGTAAACAATAGTAATTTATAGGATCTTTTTCATTGGTCCCCCATATTTTTATAGGCCTATCTGTCTCTTCTAAACCTGCTTTTGGCACTAATAATATTGCACAATACTGATTTGTCCTATATGATAAAGCGTCAAAAAAGGATAATTCTTTTCCATATAATGCTGTTCCGCTCAAGGATAAAGGTCCCACTTTGTGATGTGTACCTTTCAATCCCTCTTTCATTATTTTTTTCATTAATTCTTCATTTCCAGTATTGCTTCCATGTATAGCCAAATATGATTTTTCATTTTCAAATAGCGATTGAATTTGCTTTCCATATTCTTCATCAAAGAAACCATCATAATCTAAGTATTTTGATGTAAATGCATAGCATTCTTTTCCTGACAAAGGATTATTTCTTAATAAACCACACCCTAGTACACATCCATTCTTACATTCTGCATCAAAAATTTTTTCAAATTCTCTTATTGATTCAAAAAAGTATTTATGTGGTATTTTATATTTTCCTTTCTCAACTTCTTTTGGATTTTCTAATTCTTCTAAACTTTTTTGATATTGTTCCAATAAATATTCCTTGTCATTATTGTCTATCCTATGATTATTTGATATTTGTCTCATTCTTTCTTTAAAAAATAATTTATATAATTCTTCATCATCTGTTTTATCATATTGTATATTCCTTGGATTAATACGAATGGCTTCAATCATAAATTCTATGTTTGATGTTAAATTTGAATTATTAAATATTAAAAATTCTAATTGTTGTTGGATATCGGCAGTCATTAATTTGTCATATTTTGCTCTGATTTCATCAGTATTATATGCATTTAATTGCAATTGTAATTTTGAAATCTTCTTTTCTAATTCACCTCTTTTTTCCTGCAATTCTCTTATCATATTCTCAACTCTCTCATATTCGTCCTTATCTTTTTGTATTGATTGCTGACGATGTTTATCTTCATTTAAATGCTTGATATATTCTTTATGCTTAAATAAAAAATTTAGAAATTTTTGCAACATGTTAAATTTTGAAGGTTCTTGATATTTTCTTAAAGCTGATAAACGACTATTTAATTTATAAAATATGTTTTGAACATCATTCAGTTCATTTTCTACACTATTTTTCTTGCTTTCTAATTCATTCAATTCTTTTTTCAATTCTTTAATTCTTGTAAGCAATTTATTTAATTTATCCTTTTCTTCTTTTATTAAATCAGATATCATCATTCTTTTTTCCTCTATCTTTAGTTTAGCTATATACTTTTTGGCACTTTTTCAATTGCTATCTTGTCCTTTTTTAGCTAAACAATACATTCATTATATTTTCATACCTATCTTTAAGTCCCTCTTTTGTTCTATCACTTAATTTATTAAAATCTCTTTCTAGTTTTTTCTTTACAAATTCTGTTCCTTCTTCAATTGATTTATCCATCTCGTTTTTTCCAAATGCTAAATGAAACAATGATGGAATACAATCAAAATGCGCCATATCATCTGCATCTGCAACACATTGTTTTCCTCCTAATTTACATTTATAAAATCACTATTATCATAAAAAATACCTTGACTTATTTCTTTCAAATCATTTTTTGATTTGATATCAATATTATTCGGTAATTCATTTATATCAAACCATTCAAGTTTTTCGCATTTGTCTGGTTCTCCAATTTGAATATTTCCTTCATATTTTTTTGCTAATATTCTAAATATTATTCTATCAGCTTTATAATGATGTAAAATATGTACAATACTTAAATTTTCTCTTTTCAAATCTATATTTAATTCTTCTTTTGCTTCTCGTATCATTGCATCTATTAAATCTTCGCCCTCTTCAACATGACCCCCAGGTAACTCATATTTTCCATCATTATATCCTGTATTTTTTCGTAAAGCTAATAATACTTCTGTTTTTCTATTATTCCTTCTTGTCAACATTAAATCAACAACTATAATACTTTTATATCTATTTTCCATTTTTACATCCTTCTTTTTTTATCTTAGGAAAGGTCCTAAATTTAAAATTTGCAAAAAAGGACCGTCCCCAAATAAAAATTTATCGGCTTAATTTATACAATATATATTGATTCAAAGATATATCTTCTTCTTTTGCTTCAACAGATAGTCTATAATGTAATGATTTTGGAATTCTTATCACAAATTTCCCACTAAGCTTTTCTTTATTTAGTGGTTCTGGAATCTCAAATCCACCTTCAAGTTTTGCTTCAATCCATCCTTCCATTGCATCTTGTATATTTTTATA
>CAMIVO010000037.1 GCA_946401865.1 uncultured Clostridia bacterium | reverse complement strand
GTTGTCAAAAAGAACCGTCCCCATTGACAACCTTAATTTAAACTTAATATAATATCAACATCTTCTTTTCCTAATATATTCTTTAGTTCACTTTCACTTACATTTTGTATTTTTCCAAGTCTAGTATAATTCCAAGAATTTGAGTTATAAAACAATGATATTTGGTTTCCTTGATATAAAACAATATCTCCTGCTGACGTAGTTATATATGTGTCTTTTTTTGGCAAACTAAATCCTAAGTTTCCTACTTTTTCAAATCCACCATATTCTTTTGCTTTGACTGTTATATCTCCATTTTTTAATTTTTCTACTAATTTTTTAGTAGCTTCATTTTCCTCTAATTTCACTTCTAGCTCTCTATTGTTAACTTTTAATTTTATCATATCTATTTTATCCTCTTGTTCTCTTTCTTGTTTTTGTATTGTAAATGCTTCACTATATAAAGTTGCTGTTCCATTATTTTTAACAATTCTATATGTTCCAGGATTTAATTCTCCATATATTTTAGACCAATCAACTTGCATTTGAGTAATTCCATTTTCATTTGGTGACATTGCAATTTCTATCCAAGTAATGTTCTCTTTTGTAATTAAATCAACCCATTTATTATCGTCACCCAATTTTTGAATTGCAAAACTAACTCCCCAAGATTTTGGTATTTCATTTTTATCCTCTATTTCTATTAATGCACCTGTTCTTGTTATTGAATCTTCTTTTACTGTTATTTTAACATTTTCAGTTTTCCACTGGATTTCAGTTTTTGTAGATATATTGGTATTTTCAGAATTTAATTCTAGTGAACTCTCATTAGGTAATGTTTCTTTTTCATTTTTTTGATTTTTATATAACCTACAATATATCAATAATATTATTCCTATTAATACACTAACTATAATAATACATATTATTATTTTTTTCCAAGTTGAATTTGAATTTTCAAAGAATTTTTTTATTATTTCCATAATTTTATCTCCTAAAGTTCATTATTAGTATTATTCATTATTTCACAATATCCTTACAGCAGGATAAATTTCAAATAACCCTATTTCACTAAATCTAACTTTAAATGGTTTAAAATTCTTATTTAGTATGTTTTTTATTTTTTCTATTTTATTATAATCTTTATCGCAATGTATTGTAATATGTGGTATAAATGTATCTGGATTATATTTTTCGATTTTTGCACTTTTATATATTTCTTTTTGCAATTTATACAGTTCTTCATTTTGCTCTATATCAAAATATAGATTCCAACTATTATTAAAACTTTCTTTTATATTTATGCCCTTTATATTAAGAACAATCTCTTTAAATTTTATATTTTCAATTATTTTGATTGCTTTGTCTCTTTCTTGGATTTCCCATACACAAAAAGTAAAATGATATGGTAATGTATCTAATTTTTCTCTTTCTTCTTCTCTATATGGCACTTTACAAAACTTCATATCTAAAGTATTAGTTATGTCTTCTAACTTTTCTAAACTCTGTTTATCAAATAAAGCAATACTTGTTATTCTTTTATTCATTCTTTTTTTCCTCTTAAAATTTTTGTTTTATACTATTTTATTTTTTTATCTGTACAATTTTTTTCATTTGAGAACTGTCATCAATGCAAAAATGTCAAAAAGAACCGTCCCCACTGACAACTGACTTAATGTATTCTGCAGTTTTTTCAACTCCTAGTAAATCTACATTCATAATTATATCGTAATTTTCAAAATCTTTCCATTCTCTGTTTGTATAAAATTTATAATGTTTTTCTCTATCTTTGTTGATTTTTTCAATTTCTTTAGTTGCTGTTTTTGGATTTAATCCATAATATTTTGTTCCTCTTTCAAATTTATTTTTTTCATCTGAATACAAGAATACTTTTAGAACATTTTCACTATCTCTTAAAATATAATCTGCACATCTTCCAACAATTACACATGATTCTTTTTCAGCTAAATCTTTAATTATTTTTGTTTCTGCAATAAAAATTCTATCGTCATTTTCAGTTTTTCTAGATTGTTCATCTGTTTCTTCAATATATTTATTAGATAATCCTGATTCTTTTGCAGCCAATTCTATTAATTCTTTATCATAAAAGTTTATTCCTAATTTTTCTGCTAATAATTTTCCAACATATCTTCCTCCAGATGCATATTCTCTTGATATAGTAACAACTATGTGTTTTCCTGTATAATCTACAGTTTTAATTTCTACATTATTTTCAGCAGAATAATCTTTTTTACTTAAGCTTACAAATTCAGACCTTACAATAACTATTGCAATAATAAAACATAATATATCTGAAATACATCCTGCATAAGCTATACCATAAATTCCTTTATTTAATACTAATGATAATAATAAAGAAATTGGTATTAATAATATTATTTGTCTTATAAATGAAAATGCTGTTGCTTTTTTTACTTTTCCAAGCGCTTGTATTGTAACACTTCCAGTCATTTCAAAAGCATTTAATCCCATAACTAAGAAGAAAGAATGACACATTAATATAGCAAATTCAATAAATAGTTCATAACTTGGATCATTTGATTTAATAAATATTCCTGCTAATTGTTTTGGGAAAAAGAAGAATATAATATTAAATATTAATCCTATTATAAAATTAACAATTAATACTCTTTTTATTGTCTCTTTTACTCTTTCCTTGTTTCCTGCACCATAATTAAAACCTATAATTGGCTGAGCACCAATAGAAACTCCTAGTACTATTGATATGTATATACTATTTATTTTTGATATAACACCATATACAGATAATGGAATATCAGCACCAAATTTTGATAATGCACCTAATTTTGTCATCATATTATTCATAAATACAAATAAAACTAGCACTGTGCATTGAGTTATAAATGATGATAATCCTAAACCTAATACTCTAAATATGTCTTTATTTAATTTTATGCTTTCTTTATTTAATTTAATTGATTTGAATTTTTTGATGTAAATAATTGCTAATAAAAATGAAACAAATTGTCCAATAACTGTTGCTATTGCCCCACCTGCTACACCTTTATTAAATACAAAAATAAAGATTGGGTCTAATATAATATTAATTATTGCACCAATTACTAATAATATCATTGAATATTTAGGAGAACCGTCTGCTCTAATAATATTTGAAAGTGATGAATATATAATCATAAATGGTGCGCCAATACAAATAATTCTTCCATATTCAACTGCATATTTATATACATTTTCTGTACATCCAAATAGCATAACTAGTTTAGGCATTGCAATATATGAAAATATTCCAAGCAAAATAGATACTATTGTGGTTAACATTACTGCTTGTCCTACTCCTTTTGCCGCTTCTTTTTCATTCTTCTCCCCTAGTTTTAGTGATAAATTTGCAGCTGCACCATTACCTATTAAACTTGCTACTGCATTAAATACAATTATTAATGGAAATATAACATTAGTTGCAGCATTTCCAAGAGTCCCTACACCTTGACCAATAAATATTTGGTCAACAATATTGTATATTGAATTTATTAACATGCTTACTACACATGGTATAGAAAAAGATAGTAATAATTTGTTGATATTATCTTTTCCTAAATCTATTTTTTTCATTATTATAAATACTCCTTTTCTGATTTTGGGTGATTTTGGGGACACCTCCCATGATTTTGATTTTGGGGACACCTCCCAAAATCATTTACTTATTTTTGATTTTGGGGACACCTCCCAAAATCATTTACTTATTTTTATTTCTGGTTATTTCAATGTATTTTATTAAATAATTCCAACATCCAATTTTACTTGTTAAATCCTCATAATTATTATTAATTTTATTAATTAAAGTTTCTATATCAAACCATTTAATGTCTTGTACCTCTTCTTTTTGCAAAACTATATCTTTTAATTCAATATTTTTATGTACAATGTAATGCTCATTAAAATGCCTGTTAATTATGTCATTCTTAATATTTTCTGAAGTAGTAACACCAATAAATTCCATAGATTCTTTATTTATCTCGATACCAAGTTCTTCTTTTGTTTCTCTAATTCCCGCCTGGTACCCAAATTCTCCAGCTAGCACATGTCCTCCAGCTGTTAAATCCCATAAATTAGGCCATAATTTTTTGTTTGCACTTCTTTGTTGTAATAATACTTTTTTATTATTTTCACTCAGAATAAATACAACAACAGCTTTATGCCATAATCCTTTTTCATGACATTCTTCTCTACTTGCAATTTTATTTGTATATTCTCCATTACTATTTAAAACATCAAAAAATTCACTCATATTCTTTTTCCTTTTTTTATTAAAATCTTTACTACATAATTCTAATCATTTAATATAATATTAAAAATTATTTCTCATATGTTACAACTTTAATATTGCACAATTCTTTAAGTCCAAATTCACTATTATTTCTCCCTATTCCAGATTTTTTATATCCACCAAATGGATTACATGGTCTTAAATAATATAAATTATTCCAAGCAATCATTCCTGTTTTTAATTGTTTTACAACTTCATCAAATTTTTTTCTATCTTTTGTATAAACATATCCCCCTAAACCATATTGTGTATCATTAGCAATCATTATAGCTTCTTCAATTGTATTAAATGGTATTATTGGAATAACTGGTCCAAATACTTCTTCGGTATATACTCTCATGTCTTTAGTAATATTTGTTAAAATTGTTGGCAAATAATAATTGCCATTTGTATTTTCTAATCTTTTTCCTCCACAAATTACCTTGGCTCCTTTTTCAACAGCATCTAATACCTGACTTTCTAATTTTTCTAACTGTTCTTTTGAAACTAATGGACCTATTTCTGTTTCTTCATTTAAAGGATTTCCAATATTCTTACTTTCAATAAACTTTTTATATTTTTCTAAAACTTCATCTATTTTGCTACTATGAACGATTAGTCTTTTTTGGCCATCACATATTTGCCCAGAATTAGTAAACTTATTTATATACATAGATTCAATAACATTATCAATATCTGCATCATCAAATACTATTCCTGGTGCTGACCCACCACATTCGACCACAGCTTCTAAAAATTTTTCTCCTGCTAATTTATATATACTTTGCCCTGTTTTTGTACTACCAGTAAAACAAATAAAATCAATATCTTGCTCTAATAAATTTCTTCCAACTTCACCTGCACCATATACTACATTATATACATTTTCAGGTAACACACTACTTACAGTATTATAAATAAATTGACTACATAGTGGAACCAATTCAGAGTGCTTTATAATTACAGTATTTCCTACAATTAGATTTGTAACTGCTTGCAATACAAAACTTTCAAAAGGAAAGTTCCATGCAATAATAACTGCAGTAACTCCCTTTGGCTCAAATATAATTTGGTCAATTTCTTTATCATCCTCATAAGTTGTTTTATTTCCTATTATTTTTTCTACATTATTCATATACCATTCTATATGTTCTAGTCCGCTATCAATACCAAATAATGATTCAGATATTGGCATACCCATTTCATTAGTTATTAATTTAGCAAATTCATTTTTTTTACTTTTGAATGCTTCATATAGTTTTTTTATATATGATATTCTTTCTGTAATGGTTAAAAATCCCCATGATTCAAATGCTTTTTTGCTTTTACTCACAATAATTTTTATTTCATTTACATCTGTTTGATTTATTTCTCCAAGTAATTCGTTATTAGCTGGATTATATGATTTTATTTTCATTCTTAAATTCTCCTATTTTTCTTTTCTCATATATTATCACAATTTTAATATTTCAACAACATATTTGCACTCAGATTTGCCTCATTTGCTCAATTCTTTGATTCATATAATTACGGGTATAATTTTCAAATAATTGCCACTTTTCGCAGGTATAATTCTTAAATCTAATTAGTAGCTTCTGAATTTTGGGATGAATTTTGGGACACCTCCCAAAATCATTTAACTTCCTGTTTTTAGTACGTGTCCCCTTTTTCCTCCCCTTTTTCCTAAATATTTCCTTTTTTTTGAAATACTGTTTCATAAAATCTTATAACTTCATTAAACTTATCTGTTTCAATATATGTGCTACATAATTCCATATTTTCACCTTCCATCTTATATTTCAAACCATTCGCCTTCACTTACTATTTTTATTTCTTTATCATTAATAAATATAGCACTACTATCATCTAAAACATATAATTTTTTTCCATCAATCTTTTTTAATTTTTTACTTGAATTAACTAGATTTTCTTTTCTAATTTTTGGAAAAGATTCATTATTTAAGTGCGGTATAAATTGAAAATCTACAAATCCTAGTCCATCTTCTGGAAAATCTTTCACATATTCATCAAATAATTCTTGACATGAATTATAAACTGTTGGACATAAGACACAACTTCCAGCACTGGCTCCAATCCAAATTCTAGTTTCTAATAATTTTTTCAAATGTTCTTCCAACCCTGATGAATTAATACATTTTCTTAACCATTGTGTGTTGCCACCTTCAAAATAAAATACATCCGCCCATTCAAATCTATGTATAAAATTTTCTATACTAATACCATTAATATCACACACATCTATTATAAAGCCTAAATTTCTTAAAGCTATTAAGTCTTCTATAAGCCATTCGTTCATATCTCCGCCTTCATAGTTTGAAGCAGTTATGCAAAATAGCATTTTTAAGCCTTTAAAGTCTTTTCCAATAATATTTTTTAATTCATTTTCTATTCTTTTATTTGATATACCTCCAGAAGTTAATACTAATTTCATAATTTACACCATTCCTTTCCTAAGACACAAATTAGTTTGGAAAAGAATTAAATTTTGGCAAGGCAAAATTGTAATTATTTTTCAAACTTCATCTTCCTTTTTAACATCTAAATTTCATATAATTTATTAATAATGCTAACATCTTCAATTTTATTAATTCCAAAGCACTTTTTACCTAAATCTTTAATTGAAGCTCCACAATGATATAATTCTTTGTTATCTATTATAATAAATCTATCATGGAATTTATTTGATTTTGCAACTTTTAATGTTGGATATTCTTTATTAAACTTTTTAACATCTATATTTTCTATATTACTCTTATCTGATGTTATTATAATTACTTCAACATTTTTATTCTTTTTTGTTAACATCTTCAAAATACTGTCATCTACATAATTATCTATAATTGTTATTTTCTTGTGTGCTTTTTTAAAAATATCAATAATTAAGCTATAGCTATCCCATATTTGTCCTTCAAAGAATATCTTTTGTTTTATGTTTTCTTCTTGCTGTAATTGATTAAAAATTGTATCAAATTTCTTTTCATGTTCTATTAATTTGTATTCTACATTTGTAAGTCTTTCAAATACTTGTCCATTTGAGTTCAGAAACTTTCTCATTTCGATAAATGTATTAATAATCTTTATACTAATATCTACAGCTCTATCACTATGTAAAACTGCAGATAGCATTGCAACCCCTTGTTCTGTAAACGCATAAGGTAAATATTTGCTATGTTGTCCTCTTCCTTGAATCTTTAAGGTCACAAATTGTGACCTTAAAGATTCATACTCATTTTCTGTAAGTTTAAAACAAAAATGTTCAGGAAATCTATTAATATTTCTTTTAACAGCTTGATTTAGTTTTTTTGTTTCTACCTCATATAATCTTGCAATTTCGCTATCTAGTATTACTTGCCTACCACGTATAGTATATATATAGTTTTTAATCTCATCGGTTAAATTTGGTAAATTTTCTATTTCACTTGACATACAAACACTCCTTTTTATATTGCATAAATGTATTATAAAACTTTTGTTTGCGAATGTCAATAAATTATAGTATTTTTTTAACATTATACACACTTGCTAGGCTTTTGGGGACACCTCCCCAAATCATTTAAGTTCCTGTTTTTAGTACGTGTCCCTTTTTTCTTCCTTTTTCTTTTCTTTCTCTCTTTTTTCCATAATTATTAATCATTCAAAAAATTCATTTTCTCTTTTTTTAAAAAAATCATAAAAATATCTTACATTTTCAAGTTCTGTCCACTTTTGTACTTTAAAATTTTGTGTATCTAAATTGTATATTTTAGCATTTAAGATTCCTAGCATAAACGGAGAATGTGTTGCAATTATAAATTGAATTCCTAAATATCTTGTCATTTTATTTATTTCTTCTGCAAGTTTTACTTGATTTTGTGGAGATAATGAAACTTCAGGTTCATCTAACAAGTATAATTTATCAGGTTCTAACGCATCTTCCAAAATCTGCATTGTTGTTTCTCCATTAGAATATTTTTCTTGTGCAAATTGAAGTCTTTCAAATTGAGCTTTTCCTTCTCCTGTTTGTAAAAATTCTTCTGTTTTTTCTGATCCTCTTTCTCTTGATAAATTTGCTTTTATACTTTCTTTTAATACATTGTCTTGTTGGATTTTTCTTATCTCATAAAGTATTTCTTCACTTTTTATATATCTGCTATTTTCTGGTATTTTATTAAGTTTTCTACCATTTTCATTTTCACCCAATTCATATGTACATTCTGAAACAAATTCTTCAAAATAAGGTACTGTTCCAGCAATTTCTGGATTGTTTCTTTCCTTTCCTTTTAAATTTAATTTATGTGCAATTATATTCAATATGGTTGATTTTCCTGAACCATTATTTCCATATAGTACTGTTATATTATCAAATACAAATACATCTGGCTCCTTATTTTTTAATATATTATATGGATATATATTTGAATTTTTGCTATTAAATAATTTAAATACCTTTAAATATATCATTTTTGCTCCTAAATAATACTATTTTTACAATTTTGTTTGACCCTTATTAACTAAAAACTTTCTCATTTCTACTAAAGCATCCATTATATTAATACTAACCCTTTTCCAGAAATTATTGGCATCCTGGCATCAGGAAAGCAATCTTTTATTAATATTCCGCTATTTTGGCACACATTCCTTGCCATAAATCTTTTTCCTTTAATATTTTTTCAAAACCATTAAGTACCCATTTTTTATGTGCATTCCAATCTGGCGCAATCAAAATATCTTTTGGTGCATCTGCACAAATTCTATGAATTACAATATTTGAATTCAAATGTGTAATTATATATGTTAAGTCTTGAAAATATTCATCTAATTTTAAAGGAATATATTCTCCATTTTCATACATATTATTTAACTTTGTATTTTTTACAACATAAGTTGAATGAATTTTTACTCCATGAATATTTAAACCATTTATTAGCTTAACTGTTTCTTTTATCTGTACAGGTACATTTTTTCCATCTCTATTTTCTCGAGGAAGTCCACACATAATATGAACTATAACATCTATTTTGTAGTCATTTAATAATTTTACAGCTTCTATAAACTTGTTTGTTGTATATCCTCTATTTATTATCTTTCCTATATCATCACTTGCTGTTTGAAGTCCTAACTCTACACATACATAGTGTTTATCAGAATATGTTTTTATAAGTTTTACAATATCTTCATTAATACAATCTGGTCTTGTTGCAATATTTAGCCCTATAATTCTTTCATCTACTAAACTACTATCATATTTTTGCTTTAAATTTTCTAATGTATCATATGTATTTGAAAAATTTTGAAAATATACAATAAATTTATTAGCCCTTTCAGCTCTATAAGAATTTAAATAATCTTTAACCTGTTTTGTAATAGATTCATTGCTTTGTTTTATCAACTCACCAGAACCTTTTTCACTGCAAAATATACAGCCACCAGTTCCACATGTTCCATCTCTATTGGGACATGTAAAACCACCATCCACACATATTTTTAAAACTTTTTCTCCAAATTTTTCTTTATAATATTCATTCAATTTATTATATCTTTTTTCCATTATTCTCCTTAGTTGTCAATAGGGACGGTTCTTTTTGGCATAAAATCTTAAATTGTTGTACCTCAAAAAAACGTCCCCATTATCATAATTTATATATTTTTCCTATTTAATCTTAAATCCATCTTTAAAAGCTTCTCCAACTCTTTCGCTTACCTTATAATATCCATGAGTATATGGATCAAATGCAATTGCATTTACCAAGTTTATATCAATATTTTCTCCATTCATTACTTTTTCGTCAGCAGTTACATTTACAACTTTACCAATGACTCCTGCTCCATATTGGCTATCTTGATATTCTATAAATTCGCATTCCATACAAATTGGAAATTCATTTATAATTGGTGCATCTACATTTTCGGATTTAATTGCTGTTAAACCACTATTTTCAAATTTATTTGGTGTGTTATTTCCTGATACAACTCCAAAATAATCTGCTTCTACAACATGATTACTATCAGCAATACTCACTGTAAATGCTTTTCTTTCCTTAATATTTTTAACAGTTTTATGTGTTTCTGTTAAATTTAAAGCTACTGTATTCCTATCAATCATCATCCCCCAAGCTGCATTCATTACATCAATAGTTCCATCTTCATTATATGTTGCAATCATTAAAACAGGCATTGGAAATATTGCTTCTGTTGTTTTAATATTTTTTCTCATAAAATCACCCTTTCTTTTTTTATTAATATTATCATAATAATTATTTATATTCAATTATTGTCCTTTATTTTTTTTCAACTCTATAGTATCTCCTGCAATCTATTTTTCCTTTTAAATATGTAGATAACCTTTCACCTTTTATTAGCTTTTCCTTCTGAGCTTTTTCAAGTTGTTTTATTTGATATTCTAATTTACATGCAAGAGATTTATCTTTTGTTCTCCAAACCGCTTCTATTTTTTCAGCTTGGTGAGACTTTGTATATTTTGCACCTTTACCTGATATATGTTTTTTAACCCTATTTTCAATATTATTTGTCATTCCTGTGTATAATGAATTATCTTTGCATCTAATCATATATGTGTAATACATCTAATTGTTCCTCCAAAATTTATATATACATCATATATGATTTTAAAAATTTTTTCAATTAATATTTTTGTATAATTGTTTAATTTATGTTATAATTACATTAGTTTTTTTTAAGAGGAATTTACTTATGAACAAAAATATCAAATATATTAATAAAATTGTAACAGCCAAAATTGATAGACCTTTAGGAAGTATTCATTCTTCTAAATATCCTAAACATATCTATCCTTTAAATTATGGTTATATTCCAAATACCCTAAGTGGTGATAGTGAAGAAATAGACTGCTATATTCTTGGAGTGTATGAGCCTATTGATACATTTACCGGAAAGTGTATTGCTATTATACATAGATTAAATGATAATGATGATAAATTGGTTTTGGTTCCTGAAGGTGAAAAATATACAAATGAAGAAATTAAAGCCTTAACCCAATTTCAAGAAAGATTCTTTAATATTGAAATACTTAGAGATAATAGCTATGTAGAATATAATAAAAATTTACCTGAACTATCTGTAACAAATTTAAAAGAAAGCCTTAAATTTTATAAAACTCTCGGTTTTGAAATTGGATATGAAAGACCTGAAGATAAATTTGCTTTTATCTGTATTGATGAAATTCAATTTATGCTTCAAGAACTTGATTCTTCAGATAAATGGGATGTTGGAAAACTAACTTTCCCTTTTGGCAACGGAATTAATTTTCAGCTTGATTTAAAAGAAATTGATAAAATCTATAATAATTTATTAAAAAACAACTATAAAATAGCTTTTGATATGGAAGAAAACTGGTATAGAAAAGATGATGTGTTATTAGGTTGTAAAGAATTTCTTGTTCAAGATCCGGATGGATATTTACTAAGAATTTCCGAAGATTTAGGTCAAAGACCAGCAAATTAATGCTGGTCTTTAATTTAATAATTTTAATTCTATGTTATTAGCTTTATATTTATTTGTTTTTTCATCTAATACAAATTCTGTTAAACTCTGTGATAAGCTCTCACTATTTTGTTTTAAATCTGTTGTATAATATAGATTTATTTTTTCTATATTAATATTGTTTGTAACTAACTCTCTAAAAACTTCTGCCATGTGTTTTTCATCTTCACATACCAAAATTAATTGTGGTATAGATTTCATTCCTGAATCCATTGGTAAAAAGTTATCATAAAAGTCCTTATAAAATCTCATTTTATCTACACATTTTTTCTGCCACTCATTTTCTCGTCTTATTACCTCAAATAAAAATTGAATAGATTTATTTGATTTTGTAAGTGTTACTAAACCACCACTTGGTTTAAAGACTTTGTTCATTGTTTTTGCAGTTAATGCTGGTTTTACAACATAATTATCAAAAACTTTTACCTTTTTTAAATATGCAATAAGTACTTGGTTTCCTGCCAATCTTTTCTTTATCATTGCAACTGGCTTTGTATTATCTGAAGGTTGCCATTTACACTCAACATCATCACGTGTATCTAATAAATATTTTCCCATTTTTTCTAGGCAATAAATTCTGTAAATACCCTTTCCTTCATCAGAATTAAAATAATATCTTGTTAAAGCTTTGCATTTAACCAATGACTCAAGTTTATTATTAAGTTTATCTTGAGAACTTACTTCATATCCTTTTATTTCAAGCATTTGCATTAATTGTCTTGAAGTAATAAATTCAAATTCATTTACTAAATATAAAATAGCAAAATGAATATCTGTAATTTGGCCAACATTGATTTTATGTATAACTTGATTCATTGATACATATCCGTCCTTGCCATCAAACGTTTTAATTTCACCTTTTCTAATAGCAAAAGGCGACACTTGTGCTTTAATTTGGTCATCTTGAACCATATTCTTTCCTCCTTTATTTTATGTTGTAATTATTTTATCACTTTACTCCGGTAAAGTCTATATCTGTTTATAAAAATTATAATCAAATTTATTATGTTACATTTCATATCAAAATCAAAGTACACAATAAAAATAATTGATTGAAGCGAATGCAAAGCAATCTAGCGTGATTTCTTAAGCAGTTTTAGGACAAGAGTTCATTTTGCGAAGCAACAATGGAAGTGAGTCCAAAAATTTCACTAGAATTTAAATATCTCCATTCTCCTGGTTTTAAATTCTTTACATCTAGAGTGCCAATTTTGCTTCTATGAAGTGCTAATACCTTTTTATCAATAGCTTCACACATTTTTCTAATTTGTCTATTTTTTCCTTCATGAATTATAATTTGAACTCTCGAAATATTCTTTTCTTCATCTATTTTCAAAATCTTTACTTTAGCTGGTTTTGTTAAATAATCATCATCAATTATAACTCCATTTTTTAAACTTTCAATTTCAGATTCTGTAATTTTTCCTTTTAATGTAACATTATAAGTTTTATCAATTTCATTTTTAGGATGTGTAAGTTTATTGACCAATTCGCCATCATTTGTTAAAATTAGTGCTCCAGAAGTATACATATCTAGCCTTCCTACAGGAACAATTCTTTTATTTATCTTGATTAAATCCAAAACCTTATCTCTTCCAAATTGTTCATGAGCAGTTGTAATATATCCAATTGGTTTATTTAATAATATATAAATTTTTTCTTCTTCAGGTTTTACAATTTTTCCATCATATTTTACAACATCTTTTGAAGTAACTTTTGTTCCAAGTTCAGTAACAACATTTCCATTTACTTCTACTTTTCCTTGTAATATCAATTCTTCGCACTTTCTTCTAGATGCTATTCCTGCATTTGCTAAATATTTTTGTAATCTTTCTTCTTCCATTTATATTTTTCCTTCCAATTCTTCAAGAATTTTACTAAAATATTCAGGTAACTTTGCCTCAATATGGATATCTTTACCTGTAATTGGATGTTTAAAATCTAAGGCTTTTGCATGTAAACATTGTCCTAAAATTCCCCATTCATTTTTTCCATTTGAATATGTATTATCTCCAATTATAGGATAACCAATATGTGATAAATGTACTCTTATTTGATGTGTTCTTCCAGTTTCAATGTTAATTTCTAGTAGTGTATATTTTCCATCATACCTATTTAACACTTTAAAATGTGTTATTGCTTCTTTTCCATTTTTATCAACAGCCATTTTCTTTCTATCTTGCTTACTTCTACCAATTGGCATATTGATTGTGGCTTCATTTTCTTTAATTATTCCCCTAACTAAAGCAATATATGTCTTTTTTATTTTATGATTCTTTAAATCCTCACTTAGTTTTATATGAGCTTTATCATTTTTAGCTACTATTATTGCACCTGACGTGTCTTTATCTAACCTATGTACGATTCCAGGTCTAATTTCTCCACCAATCCCAGATAAAGAATCCTTACATATTGCCATAATTGCATTAACTAAAGTTCCATCTAAATTGCCATTTGCAGGATGTACAACCATACCTTTAGGTTTATTTACTACTATAATATCTTTATCTTCATATAGTATTTCTAAAGGTATTTCTTGAGGTTTTAAATCTATTTGCTTAGGCTCAGGAATATTGATTTCAATTTCATCATTTAAACTAGTTTTATAAGATGGTTTTATTTTTTGACCATTAACTGTTATCTGATTTTCTTCTATTAATTTTTGAACCATACTCCTAGAAATATCAATATTGCAAGAAGGAATTACACTATCTATTCTTTTTCCATCCATTTCTTTATTTACTATTATCTTCATTCTTTTTATCATTCCTTTTATTTTTTTTATCTTGTAAAAACTTTACCGAATCTTTTGTAAGTATCACAGCCATTCCTATCCATGCAATTAAAATGTAAATATATGAAATATTAAGTTCTATATTATTAAAATTGATAAACAAAATAACACTTTTATTCCATATTCTATCTATTAAATTTCCTATGCCTCCAGAAATTCCAAAGCTTAAAATAATTCTTGTATATATTTTTATAAAAGAATTATTGTTAAAAATATATCTTATTATAACTAAAACAATTATGATACTTGTTAAAATATATTGTCCATTGCCATTAGTATCAGTCTTTCTAATCATCCACCCTTGTTTTATTGCAATAATCTTTGTAATTTGGTCGATTAACAACAATATAATTATTAAAATACAAACTGAATATTTTTCTTTTTTCTTCATCCTAATCTCCTAATTTACAAATATTTTACTACATTTTTTTCTAAATATCAACCAAAAGGCGTTTACTTTATGTAATGTTTATGATATAATTCGTTTGAAATCTAATGTAAGGAGTGGCTATTATGGATGATAATACACGTAATAGTTTGGCAGAAGATAAGGTAACTATTTTATACATTTTAAATAAGCTTAACAAAGAAATCACAGAAAGTGATTTATTTAAATTTATTTCACCTGTAAATAATATTAACTATTTTTATTATAAGCAAATACTTGCTGACCTTGTCGAATCTAAACTTATTGAATCTTACACAAATGATGAAGAAGAAGAAAACAATAAAGCAATATATAAAATAACATCTGAAGGAAAAGATTCTTTAGCCTTAACCATTGATGTATTACCTGGTTTAAAAAAATTAATAGCAGATACATCTTTAGAAAAAGAATTACCTAATGTAACTCAAGAAAATTCAATAATTACAGAATATATTCCTGAAGATGAACATTCATATACTGTAAAATGTAAAATTATAGAAAATAATCAAACAATCTTTGAAGTACGTACTTTTGCTGGTTCAAATGAACAAGCTAAACTTATTTCTGAAAATTGGAAAAAAAATGCATATACAATTTACCCTAAACTATTAAGCTTACTTACAGGAAAAGAATAGTTACATATTATCAAAATACATAATAAAAATATAAATCGTAAATTATATTTAAAAAGGTTACAATTCACGGTCAAATTGCTAAAAGCCCGCGCCAAGTTTATATATTTATTT
>CAMIVO010000036.1 GCA_946401865.1 uncultured Clostridia bacterium | reverse complement strand
ATAAATATATAAACTTTAGGCAGGGCTTTTAGCAATTTGACCGTGAATTGTAACATTCAATTATTTGTATAAATAAAAATTTCCTCTTGACAGTGAATATATAAAAATGATATACTTAAGAAGTAGAAAAATATATCTAAAAACAATATAAAAAAATGTTAATATATATATTTATTCGCACATTGAAAATTTAATAAGAAAGAGGTGTAAGATTATGAATAGTTTAATCATAATCGCTACTTTCTTAATCTCGTTAGTAATCGGAATAGTTATCGGAATGATAATGAGAAAAAAGATTGCAGAATCTAAAATTGAAAGTGCTGAAAAAGAAGCAAAAAGACTAATTGACTTATCTAAAGTCGAAGCAGAGAATCTAAAAAAAGAAGAAGTACTTAAAGCTAAAGAAGAAATCATGGCTAATAGAAATGAATTAGATCAAGAGATTAAAGAAAGAAGAAGCGAAATTCAAAAACAAGAAGCAAGAATTATTCAAAAAGAAGAAAACCTAGATAAACGTTCAGATAATCTAGAGAAAAAAGAAAAAGGTTTGGACAAAGAATATGAGAGTCTAGAAAACCAAAAGAAAGAACTAGAAGATTTGTATCAACAACAAATGGCAGAACTTCAAAGAGTTGCTTCACTAACACAAGAAGAGGCAAAAAATATGTTGTTATCAGAAATGGAAAAAGAAATAACAACAGAAAAAGCCAAACTAATTAGAGATTTTAATCAAAAAACTAAGGAAGAAGCAACAAAAAATGCTAAGGAAATTATTTCATATGCTGTTCAAAAATGCGCAGCTGATCATACATCAGAAACAACAGTATCTATTGTTGCACTTCCTAGTGATGATGTTAAAGGAAGAATTATAGGTAGAGAAGGTAGAAATATTAAAGCCTTAGAAACACTTACTGGAATCGATTTAATTATAGACGATACACCAGAAGCTGTTATTTTATCAGGATTTGATCCTTTAAGAAGAGAAGTCGCAAGAATTGCTCTTGAAAAATTAATTGATGATGGAAGAATTCACCCAGCTAAAATTGAAGAAATGGTCGAAAAAGCTAAAGAAGAGCTTAATAACATCATTAAAGATGAAGGTGAAAGAGCTGCATTAGAAACAGGAGTAAATAATCTACATCCAGATATAATCAAATTACTTGGTAAATTAAAATACAGAACAAGTTATGGACAAAATGTTTTAAGTCATTCTATAGAAGTATCTAATTTAGCTAGAATCATGGCAGAAGAGCTTGGCTTAGATGCTAAAAGAGCTAGACGTGCAGGTCTTTTACATGATATTGGAAAAGCATTAGATCATGATATGGAAGGAACACATGTACAAATTGGTGTTGATATTCTTAAAAAATATAAAGAAAATCCTTTAATAATAAATGCTGTAGAAGCTCACCATGGTGATGTAGAACCACAAACAATGGAAGCTGTTTTAGTACAAGCTGCTGATGCTATTTCTGCTTCAAGACCTGGAGCAAGAAGAGAAACATTAGAAGCATACATAAAAAGACTAGAAAGCTTAGAAGCAATTGCAGATTCATTTGAAGGTGTTGAGAAATCTTTTGCAATTCAAGCAGGTAGAGAAGTTAGAATAATTGTTAAACCTGAAAAAATAACAGATGACCAAATGGTTGTACTTGCAAGAGATGTTTCAAAACGTATAGAAGACGAAATGGAATATCCAGGACAAATAAAAGTAAATGTTATAAGAGAAAAACGAGTAGTAGATTATGCAAAATAAAAACTCTCCCAACAGGGAGGGTTTTTTATATGCTAATTTTCTATAATTATGTACCAATTTAATATAAATAAATTTAATTATTGTATTGAAAAAAATATTATTTTGTTATATAAATATAATAAAAAAGGGGAAATTTATGAATAATTATTGGAATAATTTAAATAAAGAAATAAAAGAATACTTTAAAATCTTATCACCTGAATTTCCAGAGTGGTTAAATGAATATATAAATACTCCAGAAGTCATAAGACTTGATGGTATTGGACAATCAAATGGTACACTTTACACAAAAGTATATAATGACAGATATTATTATTCTTCTCTAACACATAGTATTGGAGTGGCACTAATAATATGGCATTTTACACATGACAAGAAACAAACATTGTCTGGGCTTTTTCATGATATTGCAACACCTACCTTTAAACATTGCATAGATTTTATGAATGGAGATTCTGAAGTTCAAGAATCTACAGAGGAAAGAACAGAGCAAATAATTCAAAATTCTAAAGAGATAATGGCTCTATTAGAAAGAGATAAAATAGATTTAAAAGAGGTCTCAGACTATAAAATTTATCCAATTGCAGACAATAATACACCAAGATTGAGTGCAGATAGATTTGAATATACTTTATCAGGTGGACTTTATCAAACAAGAGTATTTGAGTTAGAAAATATCAGACAATATTATAATAATATAATTATAACAAAAAATGAAGATGGACTTGATGAATTAGCATTTAAAGATCTAAAAATATGCGAAAGTTTTATACATGATATATCCAAACTTTGGCCACGTTGGGTAGAAGATGAAGTTAGACTTTGTATGCAATTTATAGCAGATATTATAAAATCAATGAATAAAAAAGGCTTTATTACAATTGATGATTTATATGTTCTTTCAGAAAATGATGTTATTAAAATGATTCAAACCTGTAAAGATCACTATATTAGAGATGCATTTGAAAACTATCAAAATGCAACAAGAGCTTTTGTATATAAAAGTGATGAACCAAATAATGAAATATACTGTACTAGTGTAAAAGGTAAAAAAAGATACATTAATCCATTAGTTACATTAAATAAAGAAGTAAAGAGAATAAAAGATGTTTCAAAATTGGCAAATGAAGATATTAATAGTTTTCTAAATATGAAAATGCATACATATATCGGATTTAACTTTGAATTTAAACCATACTAATTATTTAAAAGATAATTTTAATCATATGCAAACTGTTTACTTATATTTAAATTTATTGTATAATAGCCATAATAAATTAAAAACGGAGGAAAAAATGTTTAATAATTTTAATATAGATAAAAGAACATTATATATAGCTCTTGCAATACTTGCAATTTATGGCTTGAGCGGATACTTAGCTAACCCAGCTGAAATGTTAAATCTCTTAATTTCTATTCCTGGAATTTTAATTGCAATAACATTTCATGAATTTGCTCATGCAAAAACAGCAGATATTTTAGGAGATGATACGCCACGATATGAAGGAAGACTAACTTTAAATCCATTAAATCATATTGATCCAATAGGATTTATGTTGTTATTATTTGCTGGATTTGGATGGGGAAAGCCTGTACATGTAAATCCAATAAACTATAATAGAAATATGTCTATGGAAAAAGCAGACGCAATAGTTTCTATTGCAGGACCTGTAACTAATTTTATTTTAGCAATATTATTTACTATAATATATTCTCTTTTATATAAATTTATAGGCTTTACAACAAATAGAATAATATTAATAATAATGACAATGATAAATTATACAATATCAATAAATGTAGCATTAGGGGTTTTTAATTTACTTCCTCTTCCACCATTAGATGGTTCAAAAGTTATTAAACCATTGTTACCTTATAAAGCAAAGACATGGTTTGAAACTAATGAGAAAGTTTTTTATATAGTATTTATTGTTCTATGGATAACAGGCTTATCAGGAATAATTATATCTCCAGTTATTAGAGTAATTAGCAATGGATTGTTTAATTTAGGAAATTTTATTATTAGATAATAGAAATATAAAGTTATAAGCATGAAACATAATGGTTGCTAAAAATTAAAAAATATGATAAACTTAACAAGAAACAAGAGGTGAAAAGATGATAAAAGCTTATGCCAAATCAGACGTCGGTAAAGCCCGAGATATTAATGAAGATAGTTATTATATAACAGAAGATTCTCTTTCCAATATACAGCTTTTTATATTAGCAGATGGAATGGGCGGATATAATGGCGGAGATATAGCAAGTAAACTTGCAATAAATTCTGCTAAATCATATATAGAACATAATTTTAAAGACATTGCAAAAGATAGGGAAAGCTTAATTCAACTAATCGGAAGTAGTGTTGAATATGCAAATATGGTCGTATATGAAAAATCCAAAGAAAACAAAGAATACGAAGGAATGGGTACTACAATTGAAATATGTTTAATATATAATAATAGAGCTTATATTTCTCATATTGGAGATAGTAGAATCTACAGAATTAGAAATGGATTAATTAGACAAATAACACAGGATCATAGTTATGTACAAACACTTGTAAAACAAGGAACAATTACAAAGGCAGAAGCAGAAACACATCCTAAAAAAAATGTACTTATGAAAGCTCTTGGATGTAATGCTTTTGTTGAACCAGATATGATGGTAAAAGGATTTCAAAAAGGAGATATATTAGTTATTTGTTCAGATGGTTTAACAAATATGGTAAAACAAGAAGAAATATTCAATTACGTAACAAATAATTTTGAAACAGCTCCTAAAGAGTTAGTTGACTTAGCAAATAAAAATGGTGGAATTGACAATATTACGGTTATAACAATAAAAAATTTATAGTTTAATATTAAGAATTCCAACAAAAGAAAATATAAGGAAGGTGTCATAATGGATTTAGAAGGTAGATTGTTAGGAAACAGATATGAGCTTATAGAAAAAATTGGCAATGGTGGTATGGCAAAAGTATATAAAGCAAAAGATCAAGTTTTAAATAGATTAGTAGCTATAAAAATATTAAGAGATGAATTTACAACGGATCAAGAATTTATCAAAAGATTTGAAGCAGAAGCTCAATCAGCAGCTAGCATCACACACCCAAATATTGTATCAGTTTATGATGTAGGAAATGAAGGAAATTTATATTATATTGTAATGGAACTTATACAAGGAAAAACATTAAAAGAAATAATAGTTGAAGAAGGAGCTGCTCTTCCTTGGAAATGGTCAATAAATATAGCAATTCAAATAGCTTCTGCTTTAGAAGTAGCACATAAAAATAAAATAGTACATAGAGACATTAAGCCACATAATATTATAATTACAGAGGATGGTATTGCAAAAGTAACTGATTTTGGAATTGCAAAAGCAGTTTCAAATTCAACTATTACAGCTTTTGGTACAACAATTGGATCAGTTCATTATTTCTCTCCAGAACATGCCAGAGGTGGTTTTACAGACAGTAAATCAGATTTGTATTCTTTAGGGGTTGTAATGTATGAAATGCTTACAGGTAGAGTTCCATTTGATGCTGATACACCAGTATCAGTTGCTTTGAAACACATGCAAGAGGAACCAACACCACCAAAAGATTTAAATGAGAAAATTCCATCATCTGTTAATGAAATTATATTAAAAGCAATGAGAAAAGACCCAAATTTACGTTACCAAAGTGCAACAGAAATGTTAAGAGATTTAAATGCTTCTTTAAAAAATCCTGAAGGAAACTTTGTAGATAATAAAGAATACCAAAATGATATGGAAACAAAAAAAATATCTTTAAAAGAAATTCAAGAAGAAGAAGCTAGAAACAAAAAAAGTAAAAAAGAAAACAAATTTATTAAATTTATAAAAAATCATAAAGCTTTATCATTTTTTATCTGTTTAGTACTTTTATTTGCACTTAGCTTAACTGGTACTATTGCTATTTCTAGAATAACAGAACCAAAAGAGGTTATTTTACCTAATTTTGTTGGTACTAAAATTGAAGATGCTAAAAAATTAGCAATAGAAAAAAATCTAACCTTAGAAGTATCAGCTGAAGAATATAATGGTAAATATGAAGAAGGAAAAATAATTTCACAGGATCCATTATATAGTGATAATTACAACATTAAAATGGGTACAACAATAAAAGTTGTAGTAAGCAAGGGAATAGAACAAGCAATTGTACCTAAAGTAGTTGGAATGACAGAAGAAGAAGCTATAAAGGCATTGGAAAACGCGAAGTTAAAAATTGAAAAAGTCGAAGAAGAAAATAAGAAAATAGAAGCTGGATATGTAATTAGCCAAGAAACAGAAGCTGATTCTAAAGTAAATGCAGGTGATACAGTTGTTATACACATAAGTACTGGAGTTAAAAAAGCTCAAGTACAGTCTGTGATAGGAAAAAATGAAGAAGAAGCTAAAAAAACATTATCAGATCTTGGATTTACTGTAAATATCAGTTATGAAGAAGATTCTTCAAAAGATAATGGTATTGTTCTAAAACAAAGCATAGAGGCAGGAAAAGAATTAGAAGTTGGTACTGCTATTACAATTACTGTAAATAAACTTTCAGAAACCAAATCAGCAACAGTAACAATTTATCTAGAATCTATTCTAAAAGATAGAATTCAATACGAAGAAGTAGAAACAGAGACTAAAAAAACAGAAACAAATGAACAAGATAATAATACTACAGAAAAAACTACAACAAAAGTACCTAAAAAAGTAAATGTATCTTTAAAAGTTGGAGATGACCCATATATTACAAATGAAAGCTATGATCCAACAACTACAATTGTAAAAACTATATATGGAACAGGAACTGTAAAATTAACATTAACTATTAATGGTAATGTTGAGAAAAAATTAGATGTTAATCTTAATAATACTAGCCAGGTAACTTTAAATTAGGAGAAAATATTATGAATGAAAAGGTATATGAAGTTTCTGCATCAATTTTGAATATAGAAAAAGGAAAAGAAGCTGAAATAATATTAAATTTAGAAAAAGCAAGAACAGACTATTATCATATAGATGTTATGGATGGTAAATTTGTAGAAAAAAACACTTATAATTGGATGAAAGAACTAAGTTCATATATAAAAAGAATATCAAATTTACCTTTAGATGTACATTTAATGGTAGAAGATGTTAAATCCGCTATTGATGATTTTTCAGCAGTTGAACCTAATATTATCACTTTTCATTATGAAGCTTGTAAAAGTGATGAAGAAGTTATGGATGTTATAAATTTCATTAAGCAAAACAATGCTAAAGTTGGAATTTCCATAAAACCTAATACCCCAGCAGAAAAAATATTTAAATTTTTACCATATGTGCATTTGGTTCTTGTAATGACTGTAGAACCGGGAAAAGGTGGTCAAACATTTCTTTCAGATATGGTTTCAAAAATCGAAAAAATAAAAAAATACTCAATAGAAAATAATTTAGAATATCAAATAGAAGTAGATGGTGGAATTAATTTAGCTACATGTGAAAAAGTTAAACAAGCAGGAGCTGAAATCTTAGTTGCTGGAACTGCAATATTAAAAGCAGTTGATTATAAAGTGATTATAGATGAATTAAAGAAATAATGGAATTTGGGACGGTTCTTTTTTCCGTTTTTTCACCAATTATTTGAAATATTGGAATAATAAGACTTTATAGAAAATATCTATATTAAAGGAGGTTTTCTATGAAGTCTTTTAAATTTAATAAAAAATACTTGTTTATTATCATTTCTATAATAATATGTCTTATTATAATTATGAAATTTACTACATCATTTGGAATGCAAAATTATTATAACACAGGTTTTTCAACAGGTTTAGTTACAGCAACCACATTGAATGTAAGAGCAGGACCTGGAGTAACTTATAAAGTCATTGCAACAGTTACTAAAAATTCATATATAAGGGTTTTTGCAGGAATAGGGGACTGGTATATTGTTCAGGTAGATGGAGATTATGTAGGTGCAGTTAGTAAGAAGTATATTAAACCTATTTATCCAAATAGTTCAAATTCAAATGCAAACCAAACAGACAACTCCTCAAGTGGGAGTGTTTCAACAGCTAATTTATCTAATGATGAAAAGGAAGTTTTCAACTTAATAAATTCTCAAAGAGCAAATAATGGTCTATCAGCTCTAAAAATAGATACTGAAGTCCAAAAAGTAGCCAGAATAAAAGCACAGGATATGGTAGACAAGAATTATTTTTCACACACTTCACCAACCTATGGCTCTCCTTTTGATATGTTAAAAAGTTTTAAAGTAAGTTACAATTCGACAGGGGAAAATATTGCGGGAAATTCAAGTAATTCCGGAGCTGTAAATGCATGGATGAATTCACCTGGACATAAAGCAAATATCCTAAATAGTAGTTTTAATTATACTGGAATTGGCGTGGTTTCAAGTCCTAGATATGGGAAGATTTTTGTTCAAATGTTCATAGGAAAGTAAAGTCTTTTAAATGATAAATGTATATAAATGTTAAGGTGTCAATATATATAAATTTATTTCGTTTCTCGGCTCATTACATATATTAAGAAATTCTACGTAAATTTTTTGGCACCCTTTCACTTAGCCCTCGTTAAAGCTCGGCGCGAACATTTTCCAAAAAATTTACTTGAATTTCTAAATATATTCCAATCACATTCGAAACGTTCATAAATTTATATATATTGACATAATATTATTGAGTATTTACTTAAAATATGTTAAAATACAAATATATTCTAATATAAGAGGCAAAAAATGGAAGAATTAAGTTTTTATAAAGATTTATTATTAAAGAATTATGATGAAAATATTACAAATAAAATTTTAAATGGAATTAGATTAAATAAAAAAGTTACATTAAGAGTTAATAATTTAAAAGCATCTGCCGAAGAAATAATAGATATTTTTAATAGTGAAAATATTCAATTTAATCAAGTTAATTGGTATAAAGATGCTTTTATTATTGAAAATGTTGATGAATATGATTTACAAGATTTAGATATATATAAACAGGGAAAAATTTATTTACAAAGTTTATCTTCAATGCTACCACCAATAGTTTTAAATCCTAAAGTAAATGAAAATATTTTAGATATGTGTGCAGCTCCTGGAGGAAAAACAACTCAAATGGCTTGCCTTTCAAATAATAAAGCTTTTATTACTGCTGTTGAAAGAAATAAAATAAGAGCTGAAAAACTAAAATATAATTTACAAAAACAGGGGGCAGGAACTGTTAATGTAATGATTGATGATGCAAGAAATTTAAGTGACTTTTTTAAGTTTGATAAAATTTTATTAGATGCGCCTTGTTCTGGAAGTGGAACAGATAATGTTTTTAAAAGTAATTTTACAAAAGAGTTAATTCAAAAGTCATCTAAAACACAAGAAGTTTTATTTAAAAAAGCATTAAGATTATTAAAATCTGGTGGAGAGCTAATATATTCAACATGTTCTATATTGAAAGAAGAAAATGAAAATATACTAGAAAAATGTTTGAAAAATACAGATTATAAATTAGAAAAAATTGAATTATCAGATGAAATAGAGCTTTTGCCATCTAAATTTGAAGAAGTAAAAACAATTGCACCAAATGAGTATTTTGAAGGATTTTTTGTGGCAAAAATTAAAAAAAGGGAGGTATAGAGCCTCCTTATTGATTAGCATATTTTTGCTTCAATGTACTTATTTTGGCTTGTTCAGCTATATCAGTTTTATACCATCCTTTTTCAGCCATTAAATTGTAAAGCTTATTTTGAATATCTAAAGATGTATTTAAAGCATCTTTAAAAGCCGTATGAACTTCAGCTGTTGTTGACTCTAAAGTACCGTGAAGATATAAGTCACAAACTCCTTTTATTGTTAATAATTCTTTTTCTAATAATTCTCTATCTTCCATTTTGTCTAAATCCTTTCTTATAATAAATTTAAAAATTTGTTAAAAAGATCATTGTGTAATGTTTCTAGTTCTTTTATATATGAAGAAAGAGAAACATCTTTTAAATCATTAGATGTTTTGCATGAACAATTTTTCATAATTGCTTCATGACCTAAAGCATCTTCAACATATAATAACTCTTTACATGTCATTTTTATCACCACCTAGATAAAGTATGTACAGAAAAATAGATTATATACAAAATTCTAAACAATGTATAAAGAATAAATATATTATTTTAAAATCCCGGGATTAAAAAATAATATATTTATTCTTATAATTTAGAAGGATAATTATTTAAAGCGTATTTTATTTTTAAAGAAGTATTGGTTCAATCTGTTCTCCATCTAAAGCTTTTTCAATTGTTTTAATAATATATTCTGGATCAAAAACAATGGATCTTGGTTTAGTAATAGGATTATCTTGTTTAAATGGTACAAAATAATAATTTTTTCTATTTATTAATTTACCAATACTGATCAAGTTAGCTGCCAAACCATTATTTGTAGATGGAGCAATTACAACAGGCAAATTATTTCTTAAGTGTGATTTTACAGCCATAGTAGCTGGTGTATCTATAATATCACAAGCAAGTTTAGACATAGTATTTCCACTTGCTGGTGCAACAATCATAATATCTGTTAAATGTTTAGGACCAATAGGTTCCGCTTCTTGTATAGTATGAATTATTTTATTTTGAGTAATTTCTTCAATCTCTTTAATGAAATCATTTGCTTTTCCGAATTTTGTATCTAATTCATAACTATTATAAGACATAATAGGAACTATATCAGCACCTAGTTTTATAAGCTCTTTCATTTTAGGTAGTGTCTTACTAAAAGTACAAAAAGAACCAGTAAGTACAAAACCTACTTTTTTATTTTTAACTTCCAATTTAAAGTCAAGCCCTCCTTTCAAACTACATATTAATATATAATATGATTTATTTTTACAAAAGTCCTATATTTTTTCATTGACTTTTTTTTCTTATATGATAAAATTAAATAAAAAATAATAGGAGGTTTTTTATGGTTTATGATATAAAAAATCTTTCATTAGAAGAAAAAATTGGACAAATGTTAATGGTTGGCTTTGAAGGAAATAAAATTACTGAAAGAAATATTGAACAAATTCAAAAATACAAAGTAGGCGGAATTATTTTATATAAACGTAATTTTAATTCATATGATGAAATGCTAAATTTAATATCAGAGCTAAAGCAATTAAATAAAAATAACAAAGTCCCTTTATTTATAGCAGTAGATCAAGAAGGTGGTCGAGTAAACAGAATTCCTAAAGATATTTTAAATATTCCAGCACCACAAAAAATTTACGAAAAATTAGGGGAAGAAGGAATAAAACAAGCTGCAACAATAACTTCTGAAATATTGAAAAAATCTGGATATAATATGAATTTTGCACCTAATTTAGATATAAATAGATTTGAACAAAACAAAACAGTTGTTGGAGATAGAAGTTTTGGCAAAGATATAGATATAATAACCAAAATGGGAATTAACCAGCTAGATATATTTAAATCTAATGGAATAATACCAGTTATAAAGCATTTCCCAGGTCATGGAGCAGCTAAAGCAGATTCTCATTATTTATCACCTAAGATAAACTTTAATTTCGAAGAACTATTAAAATCGGATTTAAAACCATTTGAAAATTTAATAAACTATGGTGCAGAATGCGTTTTAGTTGGCCACTTAAGAATAAAAAATAAAACTAAAAACATTCCTTGTTCACTTTCAAGAGAATTTATTACAAAAGAGCTTAAAAGAAGATATAATTATAAAGGGATTGTAATTTCAGATGACTTAAAAATGAGAGCTATTCAAAATATTTATGGTTATAAAAAAGCATTATTAAAGGCAATTCAAGCCGGAAATGATATTGTAATGTTTAGGTATCCTGAATTATTCGAAAGAGCCTCAATAGAAAAGCTTCTTAGCGAAGCTAAAAGAAAAAAAGTCAATCCATATAAAATAGAAAATAGTGTAAAAAAAATATTATTACTTAAGGAAAAATATAATATCTCAGATACAATGCCAAGAGAAAAGCTTGATATAGACAACATAAATGAACAAATACAAAAAATTAGAAATAGTATGTAAAAGGGAGAATGCTAATGGATAAAATTGCTTTAATTAGTGATATTCATGCAAACTTAACAGCTTTAAAAGCAGTCTTAAAAGACATAAAAGAAAGAAAAATAACAAAAATTTTCTGTTTAGGAGATTTAGTTTCAAAAGGCGTTAACCCAGATAAAGTAATAGATTTAATAAAAGAAAATTGTGAAGTTGTTATAAAAGGAAACTGTGATGAAATTTTTTCATCTGAAAGAGCTTTAAAGAAAAAATTTTGGACTAGAATGAAAATAGGAGACCAAAGAGCAAAGTATTTACAAGAACTACCTGTTATATATGAGTTTTATTTAAGTGGAAAATTAATTAGACTTTTTCATGCATCACCATATAGTTTAGAACATATATATAATCCTACATATGATAATAAAAAAACAAAATATAGTGAATATATTCTAGATAATCCTATGGAATTATTTAAAAATACAGATTTTATTGAAAAAAACAAAAAAGATAAAATTCCAGATATTATAGGATATGCACATTTACATACACCAAATTTATTTCAATTTAAAAATAAAATTATATTTAATACAGGAAGTGTTGGATTATCAGAAAATATTGCAACTGCTTCATATACAATAATGGAAGGTGATTTAAATTCAAAAAATACCAATAGAATTACAATTTCAAATATTATAATACCATATGATATCAATAAGGAAATAGGAATAATTAATAACTCTGATTTCCCATTAAAAGACGATCTATTACTAAATTTTAGAAAATAAAAAGTGAGGAAAAAATGTTAAATAATTTAAAACACATTAATAAACACTTAAAAAAATATAATCAAGAACATTTATTATATTTTTATGATAAATTAACTGATGAAGAGAAAAAAATATTATTAAAACAAATTAAAGATACCAATATTAAAGAAATCACAAATTTATATAAGAAATCTTTTCGAGATTACTCAATTGAAAGTAACAGAATAACACCTTTAAAATATTATTCAAAAACTTTAATGGAAGATTCAACAAAAAAGAATTACGTTTCAATTGGTGAAGAAATTATAAAAAATGGAAAAATAGCAGTATTAACTATGGCAGGTGGTCAAGGTACAAGACTTGGATATAAAGGACCTAAGGGATGTTATGAATTAGATTTTAAAGAAAAAAAATCATTATTTGAAGTAATTTGTGATAAGCTAAAAGAAGTTTATTCAAAATATGGAGTATATTTAAAATGGTATATTATGACAAGTGTAGACAATGATTTTAAGACTAAAGAATATTTTGAAAATAAAAACTATTTTAATTATCCAAAAGATAAAATATATTTTTTTAAACAAGATACACTTCCAATTGTAGATAAAAACGGAAAAATAATATTAGATAGTTTATATAAAATTAAGCTTGGATCTAATGGAAATGGAGATGTATTTAGGGCTTTTGCAAAACATAAGTTACAAAATACTTTAGATGATGTAGATTGGATTTCTGTTTCAGGTATTGATAATATTGTTTTAGAAATAATTGATCCTTTGTTTATTGGCTTAACAATTTACAACAAATCTAATGTTGCCTCTAAATCTATACAGAAGGCAGATCTGGAAGGTAAAGATTATGTATTTGCAAAAGTAGATAATTATGTTGATCTTGTTGATCCAATAAATTTTACAGAAAAACAAAAATATGAAAAAAATACAGAAGGATTATATTTATATAATCAAATGAATATATTGTCACATTTATTTAGCAAAAAAGCATTTTTAAAATTAACAAAGCTTAAATTACCATATCATAGAGCATTTAAAAAGAATGATTATATAGATAATACTGGGATGAAGGTAGTAGTTAAGGAGCCTAATTCATTCAAATTTGAAAAATTTATTTTTGATGCTTTTAAATATTTTAATAATTTTACTTTGTTAGAAGTTGAAGAAAATGAAGAATTTGCTCCAATTAAATCATTTACAGGTAAATATACTCCTGAAACAGCAATAGAATTATATTGTAAAAAATATAATATTGAACCTAAAATAGAATAAGATTTAGAGAGGTTATTTTTATGGAAAACAAATACACTTGGGATTTAACTGATATATTTAAAACTAAAGAAGATTTAGAAAAAGAAATTTCAGAAGAATATTCATATTTAAAAAAAATAAAGAGCTTTCAAGGGAAATTAAAAGATTCTTCAGAAAATATATATGAATGTTATAATATTTATGAAAAAGCATTAGAATGTCACAGAAAAATATATGCATATGGAATGTTAAAATTTCATTTAGACATGGGGGATAGTGATAATATAAAACTATTTAAAAGATGTGAAAGTTTAACATCTGAATTTACAGAAGTAACATCATTTATTGATCCGGAAATCACGCAAATCCCAACAGATCTTTTAATTAAATATATAGATGAAAATAATAATTTAAAAAGATATGAAAGAGAATTAAAAGAAATAATAAAAAATAAAGATCATATATTAAGTGAAAAAGAAGAAAGTATTCTTGCATCATTTTCTGAGGTGTTTAATTCCTCTGAAAATACATTTGATATTTTAACAAATACAGAATTCCATTTTGGTAAAATTTTAAAAGAAGATGGTTCTGAAGAAGAAATGACAGACAGTAATTATACTGTATTTATGAAGGATAAAAATGAAAACATCAGAAAACAAGCATTTAATTTGATGTATTCAAAATATAAGGAATTTATAAATACAATTGCTGAACTATATATTACAAAAGTTAAGGAAGATACAATAGTTTCAAAATTAAGAAAATATAATTCTTCTTTAGAAAAAGCTGTTGAGGATGATGATGCAACAATCAAAGTCTTTAATAGTTTATTAGATGCAATTCACCAAAAAATAGATGTTAATCATAAATTTATAAAATTAAAAGGAAAACTTCTAAAAAAGAAAGATTTACATATATATGATGTTTATGTTAATCCAATAGAAGTCGAAGATGATAATATTTCTTTTGAAGAGGCAAAAAATGAAGTTATAAATACACTTGAAGTTATGGGTGATAATTATCTAAAAACAATAAAAGAAGGTTTTGAAAACAGATGGATAGATGTATATCCTAAGAGCAATAAACGTGGGGGAGCATATATGATGAGTGTTTATGGAGTTCATCCTTATGTTTTAGATAATTTTGTTGGAAATAAAAGGGACATTAGTACAATAATTCATGAATTAGGTCATGCAATGCATACATATTATTCAAATGGTGCTCAAAATGTAATAGACTGTGACTATACAACCTTAGTTGCTGAAATTGCATCTACTACAAATGAAATTTTGCTTGCAAAATATCAAATTGAAAATGAAAAAAATAGTATAAAAAAAGCTGAAATTATTTATGAATTATTAGAAATGATTAGAGCAACTTTATTTAGACAATCAATGTTTGTGGAGTTTGAAAAACAAGTTCATGATACAATATCAAGTGGAAAGATTTTATCTTCTGAAGATTTATCAAATATGTATTATGAATTAAATAAAACTTATTTTGGAAAAGATTGCTATATAGATAATGAAATTAGATATGAATGGGCAAGAATACCACATTTTTATAGTCCTTTTTATGTATATACATATGCTACAGGAATTTCAGCTGCAATAATAATTGCAACAAATATTTGGAAGAAAAAAGAAGGATATGTAGATAAATATATAGAAATGCTAAAACAAGGATGTACAAAAAAAGCAGTAGAACTTTTAAAAATGGTTGATGTAGATTTAGAAGATGTAAATACATATAAAGGTGCTATTGATTTTTATAATGAAATGATAGATGAATTAGAAAAATTATTATAATTATAGATATATATGATATGAAAAGTACAACTTTATAAGTAAAAAACTGTAACAAGTTAAATGAACTGTTACAGTTTTTTATACTCTAATCGATTTAAATTTAAGTATTTTCATCAGACAATGGGTTACTCTCAACTGCATTTCTTACTTGTTCATTACTTACATGAGTGTATATTTCAGTTGTAGAAATACTTTCATGTCCAAGTAATTCTTGAAGAGCACGAATATCTACACCTCCATATTGGTACATAAGAGTGGCAGCTGTATGGCGAAGCTTATGTACAGAATATTTTTGAGAATCAATACCCGCTTCTTTTAATTCAGTGTAAATTATTTCTTGAACAGTTCTTCTAGAAATTCTTTGTCTTCTTTCGCTTAAAAATAATGCTTTATCAGAATTTTTAGAATCTTTTTTTACTCCTTCTTTTGGTCTTACAAGCATATATTCATTAATTGCCTTAATACAGGCTTTATTAAGGTAAATTGTTCTTTCTTTATTTCCTTTACCAATAACAGTCATTTGATTTTCTTCAAAGTTTATATCTTTTATATTAATTCCAACAAGCTCTGCAAGACGCATGCCACAATTTAAAAATAGGGTAGTAATAGCATGGTCTCTTTCCGGGTTACGTTTATCTTCGTTAGAAGAAATTTTTAATAGTTTTTTACTTTGTTCAAGTGTCAAATATTTAGGCAATCTTCTATCAAGTTTAGGAGTTTCTAAATTCTGACTTGGATTTATTTCTATTATATTTTTCATACATAGATAATTAAAAAACATTCTTAAGCTAGAAACTTTCCTAGACCTTGTTGCAGCTTTGCTATTAAAATTTGTAGTTAAATAGGCTAAAAAGGCATGTAAATCATCTAATTTTACCTTTTTTATAGTATCTAAAGTAACATCATTATAGGAAATATTTTCTAATTCAGTTTCTTCTGTCATATTGAAGTGAATTTTTAAAAATTTTAAAAATGTAGCTAAATCATAATTATATTCTTTTACAGTATTTGGTGATTTGTTTTGTATTGTAACCATATAATCTAAAAATCCATTTAAATAGTCTGGATTATTTTCTCTTGCTATCATGTTTGCCTCCTAAAATATGATTTTATAAACTTATTATATAGTTTTATAAAAAAAATGTCAAAATTTTTTATTTGAAAATAGTGTAAAATGGTTTCGGAATATACAAAAAGAAAGTCCTTTGATATAATAA
>CAMIVO010000035.1 GCA_946401865.1 uncultured Clostridia bacterium | reverse complement strand
CCTCGAAAATACAGGGGTGTAGATTAATTAAATATAAATTTAGTTTACACTACCTGAAAAATATAGAGGAACTATTTATGATGATTTTGAAGATTTTTTTTATTCCGAACAAAATTCTTTCTATCATTTAAAAAGTTTAGTTGATAATGGAATTGTTGAATTCGGAATAGACAGTTTGTTAAACAAAAATCAAATTCAAGATGGAAATGATCAAGATGAAAATGATATAGAAATATAAAATAAAGAGGAAATCAAACTTATGGAAAAATTAAAAAAAATATTTGGTGGAATAAATTTAAATTGGAAAAAACTAATAATATTTGCAATCATTGCAGGAGTTTATACTGCAATAATGGCAATGTTACCGATAGCAAAAGACACCTCATTTTCAGATTTGGCAGTCACTTTTGAAGTCTGGATATTGTGTGGAATATTTATAATTATGAATAGTAAATCCGCAAAAGATTCTGCACTAAAATGTTTTACGTTTTTTTTAATAAGTCAGCCATTAATTTATCTTATTCAAGATGTAGTAAATCATAGTCATTTATTTAATACATATTATAGGTATTGGTTTATGTGGACAATTGCTACAATTCCAATGGGATTTATCGGCTATTATATGAAAAAAGATAAATGGTGGGGTCTAATTATTTTAACACCTATTTTAATTTTGTTAGGAGAGGAATTAGGTAGATACATTTCATTTGCTATGTTCTCATTTCCACGACATTTATTAACAGTAATTTTTTGCTTTACAACATTAATTATATATCCACTTGCAATATTTAGTAAAAAAACTAGAATAGTTGGAGTTACAATAAGTAGCCTAATTATTATAACAATGATAATTCTCAATATTTTAAAACCACCAGTATATAGCACAGATATATTAGCTGATGGAGAAAAATACCAATTCAATGATCAATATAAAGTATATTTGTTAAATTCAAAATTAGGAGACTTAAACATAAAGTATGAACAAGGAATTGAAACATGGATGGTTCACGCAGAATTTAAACATTCGGGTAAAACGGAATTCATACTTGAATCTCCAAGTGGAGAAAAAAGGATTTTTGAAATTACAATAAAAAGAGATACATATATAATAAATGAAAAAAACACATAAAAGCTTGAAAAAATTTTAAAAAACTATATAATATATATATAATAAAAATGTAAGAGAAAGGAGGAAATAATATATTCAATTTGAATATATTAAGAAAAAAATGAGCAAAAAAGTTATTATTTTAATTTTAATCTTTTTAGTAGGAATTATAGGAGGAATGTTATTATCAAAATTAGGTGATAAAGCAAATTCAAATATTACTAGTAATGCTGGTAACACAACCAATAGTATATCTAGCAAAAATACTACTACAACTGAAACTAATACAATAGAAAAAAAGGAAAACACTAATACCACTAATGACGTAAAATCACAAAATAATACTAAAAAGAATGAAACCAATACTACTACTCAAAAAGAAACAAATACTTCAACAAAAAGCAGTGAAACAAAAAATACTCAAACAGGATTAACTTCTTATAAAGCTATATGGCAATATCCTGATAGCACATATCCAGAAAGAGAATTTAGAGTACAAAGTATTAGTGACAGCAAAGTAAATTTTGATTTTATAGTTGAAGGAATTACAACTTTTGAAAATGCATCTGCTACAATTAGTGGAAACACTGCAAATTTTGACATAAAAAATGAAGGAGATTGGAATATAAAAGGAACTATTACATTTACTGATAACACAGTAATATTTGATATAAAAGAAAGCTCTTCAGAAAATATTCCTACAGGAAGTACTACTTTTAAAGTAAAATCAAATAAAAGTGCTTTTTAATAATATATTTAATTGTACCATTTTTAAGAAAAAGTGGTACGTTTTTTAATTTTTATAAAATATGTTAACAATTATTATTTAGAAAATGCATGTCTAATAAGGGGGCAGATTCATGAATAGAGAAGAAATAATTGATATATATGACGAGAACAAAAATAAAACAGGTAAAACTAAAATAAGACATAAAGATATATTGGAAAAAGGAGAGTATATAATAGGCGTTCAAGCAATTATTATAAATTCAAAGAAACAAATATTAATTAGTCAGAGATCTTCATTAAAAGAAATATTACCTTTAAAATGGGAATGCAATGGTGGAGCATTATATAATGTTGATTTTAATGCTGAAGATTATGAAAAAAGTTTAATATTACTAGGATTAAAATAAATACGAATTAGTAATTTATTTAACAAACTATATAATGTTAATTAAAATTAATATTAGACCAATATGTAATGAAAGGATAATACATAAAAATGAATAATGTAATAGAGGAAAAAAAAGAAGAAAAAGAAATAAAAAATGTACGAGAAAAAAATAATAATAACAATAAATTTAGCAAATTTAATCTTTTTAATTGGGGATGGTTCAAGTTTTCTAAATGTACTGTAGGGCTTTTTATATATTCTTTAGCAATTAACTTATTCATTGTACCTAATAATTTATACACAGGCGGAACACTTGGAATGTCGCAATTAATAAGAACAGCTATAATTTCTGTATTTAAATTGAATATAAACTTTGACATTAGTTCAATAATATATTATTTAATTAATGTTCCTCTTTTTATTATTGCATATAAAAGAATTAGCAAAGTTTTTTTTATAAGAACATTATTTGCTGTAACTGTAAATTCAATATTCTTATTAATAATACCAATACCTTCAAATCCACTAATTCAAGAGTTACTACCTAATGTATTAATAGGTGGTATACTTTCCGGAATAGGTGTAGGAATGGCACTAAGTACTGGAAGTTCAACTGGTGGAACAGATATAATTGGAATAGATTTAAGCAAAAAATATAACAATGTATCTGTTGGAAATATTGCTTTAATTTTTAATCTTATAGTATATAGTATTTGCGGATTAAAATATGGTATAGAAATAATGATTTATTCTATAATATTTGCATTATTTGAAACAATAATGATAGATAAAACTCATATGCAAAATATATGTTCTGAGGTATTTATATTTACCAAAAAACATCCAAAGGATATGATATATTTTATAAATCATGAACTAAAAAGGGGAGCAACTTATTGGGAAGCAACAGGAGGATATACAGAAACAAAAACTTATATAACATATACTGTTTTAAGTAAGTATGAAAGAATGAGATTAGAAAGACATATGAATGAGTTCGATTTAAATGCATTTATGTCTGAAAATGACGGAATTGAAATAAAAGGAACTTTTGATAAATACTTAGTGTAACATATTATGCCATCTTTTACATTAAAGGGTGGTAAATTTTTATAAGAGATTAAAAACCTCTATATATAATAAAAAATTTATAAAAAAATGAACTTTATTAAAATTTATTACATCTAACAGATAAGAAACAATAAAGAAAGTTATAAAAATTATGAGGTATTAACAATGAAAAAGATGGAATTAGAATATAAAATATTAAATATTGATAAAAAAGATTTTATAAAAAAACTTAATGAATTAGGTGCAATATTTAAAAGTGAGACCAAACAATTTTTGTATACATATGATTTATCAACTATATATGGTAGATTTATCGATATAAAAACACAATTAAAAGATAGCAAAAATGAAATAAACTATGAAACTGCTATAGAAAGATTAAGTCTATTATTTTTTGAATTAGATAATCTTTTAGCAGAACAAGATAAAGACGAATTATATAATATTATAGGCTACAATAATGTTTCTTGTTTATGCCAAAAACAAGATTTACTAAATTATATAGATAATATTTATTTTGAAAACTTTATTAGTAAATTTCATAATAATTCAAAGAAATGGATAAGAGTTAGACAAACAAATAATAAAACTACAATAGCAGTAAAGCATATTTTAGCAGATAATGGCACACCAATTCAACAAATGCTAGAAACTGAAATTGAAGTTCCAAATATCAAAGAAGCTAATAATTTACTTAATGCATTAGGATTTGCATATAAAAGTTATCAAGAAAAAGAAAGAATCACATATATTTTAGATGGTTATGAAATAGATATTGATACTTGGCCTGGAATACCTACTTATGTTGAAATAGAAGGTGATTCCGAAGAAGATTTAGAAATAATACTGAATAAGTTGGGCTATTCTATTGAGGATACAGTATCATGTACTGCAGACAAAATATACGAAAAATATGGTATTTCAATGTTTGATAAAAGAGAAATTAAATTTTAAAAACCAAATATTAGTACTCGGTTTAATGAAGATATTGAAATTTTTAAAATTTATAATTATAATATATTATATAATATATTAATAAAGGAATAAAAAATGAGTATTTTAAAAAGAATAGAACAGTTATTAGCTAAAATATTATCAGTAAAATTTCTACACAATAATAAAATTAGAAAAGAGGAAATGAAATGAGAAAAAACATAGTTATTACAGGTGGTAGTGATGGACTTGGCAAAACGTTAACAGAACAATTTTCAAAAGAAAATAATATTATCATTCTTGCAACAAATGAGGAAAAATTAAAAAGTGTTGCTCATGATAATAATTGTACTTACAAAGTTTGTGATGTAAGTAATTATAGTTTGGTAGAAAAATGTATTAATGAAATTCTAAATGAATTCCAAAAAATAGATGTTTTAATAAATAATGCGGGGTTATGGATTCAAGAAGAATTAGAAGAAAATGATAGTGATAGGATAAAATCAGTGATTGAAGTAAACTTATTAGGAGTAATAAATACTTCAAAAGCAGTAATATCTTCAATGAAAGAAAATAAAAACGGACTAATAATAAATATTAACTCACAAGCAGGAATAAATCATAAAGCAGAAAGAGTAGTATATAATGCATCTAAATGGGGAATGACAGGATTTTCTAGATCATTACAAGATGAAGTTGCTAAATATGGAATCAGAGTTACGGATGTAATGCCTGGTATGATGAAAACGGATATGTTTAATAAATTAAATATAACAAAAAACATGGCAAATGGGCTAGACACAAAAGAAGTAGCTAGACTTATACAGTTTATTATTGATACTCCAAGTGATGTTATGATACCAGAAGTAGGAATTAAAAATATAAATAATTAAAGGTGAAAAATGGAGAAAAAGTTATGAATGATTATATTAGAAAAATTTCAAATATGCCAGATTTTGAGCAAAAAGATTATTTTAAAGGGTACTTTTTGAGTACAGGAAAATTAGGTGTAGAAGTAGATTATATAGAAATGGAATCAGGACTTCAGTTCTATCAAAGAGAAAGTAAAAGCATACATATTTATTATATTTTAGAAGGTTCAGGAATAGCAAGTATTGATGGGAATAAGTACGATATTGAAAAAGGAGATACTGTTGAAATTCCAATTGATACTGAATATGCTTTTAAAGGAAAAATGAAAATGATTGAAATTATGAATCCACCATTTGAACCAAGCACACATATAGATACAAGAAAAAACGATTTGTAAAGGAGAATAAAATAATGGAGAAAAATCATTTGCACAAATAATATCAGAAAATACAAATTTAAAATATTATTCTGAATTTGAAGTATCGGATTGTCATTTGTTAGAAAATGCGAACATTGAAGAAGTCATTCTTTCAAAATATCCGATTAAAAAATCACAAAATATTATGTTTGAGAATGTTAATTTATCTAATATAAATAAAGATGGAAAAACCTATAAACTATTTGATGATGGTTTTATTCTTGCTAATATACAAATTAAAAGTGATTTATCTATTAATTTTATAACAGCTACACAAGAAAATACACAATAAAAATAATGAAATGAGAGGAGAAAAAATGTATAATATTTTAATTTTATCAAATAAAAGTAATAAGGAATTTAAAGATGATATTTATATAGCAAAATCCTTTGAAAAAGATGGACATAATGTAGATATACTATGGGTAGACTATGATGAAAAGTTAGACGAAAAATATGATGTTATAATTAGAAGAAATACTTGGTTTGAAGATGAAAAACAAGCAGAGTATTTTAAAGAGCATAACGAAAATTTAAAAGAAAGATTAGTGAAAAAGCAAATAAAAACTGTAAATCTTATAGGACTAGATGGTATGGGAAAAAAGTATTTATGCGAATTGTATAGACAAGGTAAAAAAGTCGTACCAACTGTAGATAATCTCGAAGAAGCATTAAAGTTAGACGATGTTACAGAATATGTATTAAAAGATAATAACTCTTTTGGAAGTGGAATAGGTCAAAAAATGGTCAATAAAAAAGAGTTATTAGATGAATTTAACGAAGGCTATTTAATACAACCTAAAATAAAGTTTATATCAGAAGTACAATGTTATTTTGTAGCTAATAAATTAATGTATGTATTTGAATATACACCATCTAAATATCCTAATTATCCAAAACCTCATTTAATTACATTAAGCGAAAATCAAAAAAGACTAGCTATTGAATTTGCGAATGAATCTGGATTGAAAGTTGGATTTCAAAGAATAGATTTTGTAAGATTAGCAAATGATGAATTTTTATTATTGGAAATAGAAGATAATAGTCCATATATGAATCTAGAAAAATTAGATGAGAATTTTAGAAATAATGTAATTAATGCTTATAAAGAAAATATATATGAATACTTAGAAGATAAATAATTAATAGATTAAAGTGGTAAACGGAAAGAAAGTTGAAAAAATGGAAAAGAAGGGAACGAATACATCAATTGTAAATATCTCTTCTATGTCATCAGAGAGAGCAGGAGGTTCAATTGCATATTGTGCTAGTAAAGCTGGGGTAGATATGCTAACTAAATATATGGGACAAGAACTTGTTTAGGAGTTGGATACTATGATTAAAGCGATTTTTATTGATATAGATGGAACATTAAGAAATAGTGAGAGAAATTTATCATCAAGAACGATAAATGCAGTAAAAAAAGTTACTGATAAAGGCATATTAGTTATTTTATGTTCAGGTAGACCAAGAAAATACACTGAACAGATTAGTAGAGAATGTTTTGCAAGTAAATATATTATTACATCAAGTGGTGGAATGATTTATGATTACGAAGAAAATAAAGTACTATATGTAAATGAAATGAATAAAGAAGCTCTTATAAAACTTTATGAAATAGCTAATCCAGAAGATGTTAGATATATTATGAATGTTGGTGAAGGTAGAGTAGTAAATAAAGTAAAACATGCAGATCAAGAAATTCAATTAGATCAGGATATAAAAGATTTTGTTTACAATAATCCTGTTGTTCAATGTACAATAGCAGATAGTGATTTTGATAAAATAAAAAAACTAATTCCTAAAATTGATAAAGTTGAAAACGTAGAGATTAAAAATAGACATAAGAGCCTATTAGATGATAAATTTAAAGATGACAAAACAGTATTTTGTGATATTGCTAATATAAATTCTAATAAAGGAAACGCAGTGAGAAAGTTATTAGAAATTTTAAATATACCAAAAGAAGATACAATAGCAATTGGAGATGATAATAATGACTTATCAATGTTTGAACAAGTTGGATATAGAGTTGCTGTAGATAATGCTATTGATATAGTTAAAGAAAATGCTGATGAAATAACATTATCAAATGATGAAGATGGAGTAGCTGTATATTTGGAAAAATTATTGGAAGAAAATAAAGAGTAAAGTTGATGAAGTGTAAGATAAATGAATAATGCTGAATTAAAGTAAGAATAGAGGTGCTTGAAGTGTCAGAGTATATATGTAAAATAGCAACACTTGAAAAAATGGAACAAAACTTTTATACTGGGCTTTTTCTGTACCACCTTTTATGATAAATGGGTGGTACATTTTTTTCGCAAAATTTGTTGACAAATATCGTAATATGAAATATAATAAAAACAATAGTTTGCAAATAATTAATAATGGATTTTAAATATACTAATATAGATTGTGAATTTATAAAAAATATATAGAAAGAGAATGTTATGAAAGAATTTTTAAGTAACTATAAAAGGGTATTGCAAACATCAAAAAAAGGAAAAAAATATTTTTTTAGAGAGTTATTTTTTTCGCTTATTAATCTTGTCATAGGGATTGTTATCCCATTATTTGTTGCAAAACAAATTGTATATTTGTCTAATGGAAATCAACTAAATGAATTACTATATATAAGTATTGCAATTTTTATTATAGGATTTGTTAAAGAAACAAATTGGTATTTACTTGGTGTCACTTGTAGAAAAGTAAGATTAAATATTATTTCAGAAATTAAGATGATATCTTCTAAAAATATTTTGGAATTATCAGAAAAAACAATACATGAGTCTGGAAGTGGCACTTTTATAGATAGACTTACTAAAGATACTGAAAATATGGCAGATATGTATACACATGGGACAGGCTATATTGCTAATACAATTGCCAATCTTGGTATATTTGTTACATTATTCGTTATTAATAAAATTGTATGTTTGTATTATATTGTTACTTCTATAGTACTTACATTGGTACATCTATTAAGGAATAAGAAAGTAAAGAAACTAGATATAATAAAAAGAAATTATGGAGATAAAGTTTCTAGTTTAGTTAGTGAATTAATTAGGGGTGAAAAAGACTTAAAATTATTATATTCTAAAGAAGCGTTTTTAAACACTATGAATGATAAAATAAAAATAAGTATGGAAAAAGACTATAATTGTAAGTTTACAGATTTATTTTATGTATATTTAATAAATATTTTAAGTGTGATATTTGCTCTTATATTAATATTCTTATTAATATGGCTTATTAAAACCGAACAATTAACTGCATCATTAGCAGTTGTCTTATTTACATACAGAACAAATGTTATGACTAATTTTATGGAAAATATTTCATTGTTGCTTGATGAAGTAAGACTGTTTAATACATCTTGCAAAAGAGTTTTTGATTTAATTGATTATAATCAATTTGAAAAAGAATCTTTTGGTAACAAAAATCTTAAAAATATTGATGGAACATTTGAATTTAAAAATGTTAAATTTGCTTATGATAAGGAAGATGTTATTAAAGATTTATCATTTAAAATAAATAGTGGGGAAACAGTTGCATTTGTTGGTAAAAGCGGAAGTGGTAAAAGTACAATATTTAATTTGCTAGGAAAATTATATGATATAAAAGATGGTCATATATATATTGATGGAATAGATATAAAAGATTTAGATGAAAAATCCATTAGAGGAAATATTACAATAATTACACAAAATCCATATATATTTAACATGAGTATAAGAGATAACTTTAAACTAATAAAAGCAAATATAACAGATGATGAAATAATGCATTCATTAAAAGTTGCTTGTATTGATGAATATGTTAATTCATTAGAAAATAAATTAGATACTGTTGTCGGAGAAAATGGAACCATATTATCTGGTGGACAAAAACAACGTCTTGCAATTGCTAGAGCTTTTGTTCAAAATACTAAAATTATTTTGTTTGACGAATCTACAAGTGCATTAGACAACGAAACTCAAAGGAATATTCAAACTGCAATTGATAATTTAAAAGGAAAATATACCATTCTAATTATTGCTCATAGATTATCAACAATAAAAAGTTCAGACAGAATATTCGTTATAGAAGATGGTAAAGTCGTTGGCGAAGGCTCACATCAATATTTAATGGAGAATAATAAAATATATAAAAAATTATATGAGAGTGAAAATATTGAAAAATAGATCAATAAAAAAAAAAATATTGAGTTTAATGTTGGAGTAGAAGATATAGAATCTGAAAACAGAAAATTAATCAATAAAATAGGCGTAAATAATTTTGACTTAATTGACATTTATAATTTATTAGAAAAATATAATATGAATATAAATATTAATATTATTTATGGTTTACCATTTATGAATGAAAATGAAAGAATAGAGTCTACGTATAATTCAATTAGGAATATAAGTAAAATAATGCCCAAAGCTAAGGTGATTATATTTCTAATTTTTGAATGATTAAGGAGGATTTTTTATATGAGTGATAGATTTATGAATCCATCAGCAGTAACGGATATTTTAAAGCAAATAAATGGATTGGTGAGCCATATATTAATGAACCAGAGAAAAACGAAGAATTAAAATGGATTTCTATTAATGAACTACCTAGTAATATAGTAAATGATAGATACATAGCAATTGAAAATTATAAAAATGGAATAAAATATAGTGAATTTGGCTGGTAAAGAAAGATTGTTGAATAAGGCTAAGAAAGAAGAATAGTTGTACAAAACACAATTATTCTTCTTTTTGGTATAAATAACTGGAGTAGGGGGGATAAACGAACATTTGTTGTTTTTGAACTTCTTTAAAAATGTTTTTGTATTTAATTATATTTTTACAAATCCAGACCTCTGAAATCGTTTTTAAGACATTTTTATAATTAACTAATAAAACTAATTGTCTAAATATTAAATACTTTATTTTATATTTAATGAAATCTTCTTATATAAACACTTTTATAAGATTATATTTTAACTTTTATACATATTTATTATAAAAATATGTAATTTTTATTGATTTGTATAAATCTATGTAATTATTGCAGCAACTAGGATTTTACTCAAAAATTGCTAAAAAAACGACGCACAACTTAGTTGCTGTTTGCGAAAGTGAAACTTGAGCAAATACAGCAAATTAATGGCTTGCCAGAATCGATTTTAAGCCGTTTTTATTTTTTCTTAATATAGTTTGTTGTCCTAAAAATAAGGCTAAATATTGAAATATAAAGATTTGGAGATTTTAGATAAAAAATTTATAAAATGATTATATAAATTATGAATAAAAAAATAATACGAGATTTTTTATAAAGAATTGCTGAAATACTTGAAATTAGTGACGCATCAGAATCGATTATAAGACGATTTAAAAATAAAGTAATAAACTTTGTTATCTAAAAAAATAATAATAAAGAGCCTAAAGGCTTGATATAGCAATAATTCGAGGTAGGACTTGAATATAGATATTCCGGTTTTACTCCTATCCTTTTATGCACAAAACTTTTATACGGGGCTATTTTTTGTACCACCTTTTAATGCGAAGGGTGGTACATTTTTTAGATTTTTTTGTAAAATTTGTTGACAAATGTAATAGTATTAATTATAATAAAAACAATAGTTCGTAAACAATAAGTAATGAAATTTTAACGTAGCAATATAAATAATAAGAACTAAATTTATAGAAAAGGATGTGTTCTTATGGACGAAAAAAAGAATGAAATTATTTTATTTGAAAACCAAGGAGTAAAGCTAGAAGTAAACTTAAAAGATGAAACCGTATGGCTTACACAAAAACAAATGGCAGAATTATTTGATAAAGACAGAAGAACAATTACTAGACATATACAAAATATTTATAAAGATGACGAATTAGAAGAAAATTCAGTATGCTCATTTTTTGAGCATACTGCTGAAGATGGAAAGAATTATAAAGTTCAATATTATAATCTTGATATGATTATTTCGGTTGGATATAGAGTAAATAGTAAACGTGGTATAATGTTTAGAAAATGGGCAACAGCAATATTAAAAGAATATATGCTAAAAGGTTATGCTGTAAATCAAAAAAGATTAGAATATTTAGAAAAAACCGTAAAATTAATTGATATAGCTAATAGAATTGATGAGCGTTTACAAGGTGATGATGCAAAAGAAATATTAAAAGTAATTGGCGGATATTCAAAAGCATTAGACTTATTGGATGATTATGATCACAGAACTTTAAAAAAGATTGAAGGAAATACTGATGAACGAATGATTAAATATGAAAATTGCCTAGATGTTATTGAAAAATTAAGATTTAATCAAGAAAGTAGCTTATTTGCTGTAGAAAGAGATAAAGGTTTAGAATCAATTATTGGAAATATTTATCAAAGCTTTGCTGGACAAGATATTTATAAAAGTATTGAAGAAAAAGGAGCAAATTTTTTATATTTAATTGTAAAAAATCATGTTTTCACAGATGGAAATAAAAGAATAGCAGCAACTCTATTCATATATTTCCTAAACTTTTATGGAATATTATATAAAGATGGTAAACAAACAATTGATAATAATACACTAGCTGCATTAACGCTTTTAATAGCAGAGTCAAACCCTAAGGAAAAAGAAGTTTTAATCGATTTAATAATGAATTTTTTAAATGAATAAATAATATATTTAACATTTCCATATACATTGTAATTATTTAGATGTATATGAAAGCTATAATTAAAAGCTATATCTTTTTAAAAATTTTAAATTAATTTATGCAATGCAAGATTTGAAATGTTCGATTTATAATTGACATTAATTATTCTTTAATATATAATCTAAAAAGAAGGGGGAGTACTTTAAATGAAAAGAAATATTTTAATAATTATAAGTGTAATTATATCTTTAATTATAGTTTTAATAGTATTTGCAATAACAAATAAGCAAGAAGAGAAAAAAGTCAATAATGGCAATCCAATACCAACTGTATCTGAGATAGAGTTAAACTCTAAACAATATATAAATCAATTAGAAAAAGTTAAAATAAAAGGAACAAATGACACAATTATGATTACAAAACAAGTTAAATTGGAAGTTCCTGAACATGGAGAAGGTGTAACTGTTAGTTTTGCCATACCAGTACCATATACTATTACAGCTGATGGTCAAGAATACAACGGAATATATCAATTAGGTAGCTCAGTAAGTAAAGCCATAGATAATAATCCAAAATATGATTTCGAAATAACTAACTTAACTAAAGATGGAGATATTGAAATTTTAATTACTTACAAATAGATTTTTAGGGAGCTAAATTAGCTCTTTTTTAATTTAATAAAAAGAGAAGAGTAGGGAGAGGGACAGCTATCCCCTTTTGCACAAAACTTTTATAATAGTAACCCCTTAAACTATTGCTTTTTTGATTCTCAAATGATAAGATACAAATGTAAATTTCGAAATAACGTTTAAGAAAGAGGATTTGTATGAAAAAAAAGGTTGTAATAATTGTATTAGTTACTATTTTTATTTTATTATTAGGAATTTCTGTAATAAGTATAATAAATTATAAAAATAAATATGGCTTGATCTTAGATACAGAAACTAAAGAAGCCATGTACTCGTATATAGAGAATAAATATAATTTCACACCTAAAATTGAAAAAATCATGAAAATCAGAGGACATGGAATTGTAGGAACAGGTGGCTTAATAGATTATTATCAAACAGATAATAGATTTATTAAGGTAAGTAATCAAGATAAAATTTTTTATGTATTTTATAATAAATATGAAAATAAGTTTTATGATAGTTTTCAATATGATGATATAAAAGATTATTATAAGGGATATTTTAAATCAATTACAGGTGAATATCCTGATAATGTCTACATTACTAATTATGTACTTAATGGTGGATATGATATATTTGATATTAATAATATTGATTCTGATATATTATTTTTAAACTCTTATTTTGATTTAAAAAATCAAAGTACAGCTTTAGAAGAAAGTTGCGATGTATTTATCGAATACTTCAGATCAGTTGATTTAAGTACAATAACAGAAGATGATGTTAAAGAAGAAAAAACACTAGTAGGTACGATAAAAATAAATTCATATAAACAAAATATTTCCGATATGTTAAAGTATAATGAAAGATTTTCTGAATATTATGATAATATAAATTATTCAAATTGCAAATATAGTTATGTGGCATATAATTTATATTCAAATTTCTTTAAATACGAAAAATTTAAAGAGTAGGAGAGAGGGACAGTTTTAAAAATAATAAGCTTAATAATTAATAAACTAATTAAAAATATACTCCAGAAAAGCCTACTAAAATATTTATAAAAAGTTTTTTAGAACAAAAAAATTTAATATAAAAATAAAAATCTGAAAATTTAAATTTTATAAATTTCAGATTTTTATTTTGTTTGATTTATAATTTAAAACCGAACATTTGTTATATCTAAAATTTTTAAAATGATTTATAATTTTTTTACAATTTTATAATCAATTTTTTAAATAAAAATTCACTGCAAAACTTATAGTATAATTTTACAATTTAAATGCTTCAAAATTAATTTTAAGACATTTTTATATCTAATCTAGCAAGTTACATGTTTAAGATTTAATTTAATATAATATTTATTTGATGTAATTTTATATACAAATCATCAAGACATTGATATTTTGCGTGTTTTTGAAATTCGCTAAAAAAACGGCTAAAAAAAACGACGCACGAGAATCGATTTTAAGGCGTTTTTATAAAAAGGACATATAGTTTGTTGTCTAAAAAATGAGGTTATTTTAAGAAGAAGCACTAAAATCGTTTTTAAGGCGTTTTTTTATTAAAGTAATATAAGTTGTTGTTAGAGGAATATATAAAATTAATATGATAGGAATATATAAAGATATTATTATAGAAATTAATTTAAGATTGTAAGTAATAAATAAGAAATAAAATAGTTAAAAGTAAGGAATAAATCAATAATGGATTAAGTGCCTAAAATATAGGAATAGAGGCATATTTAATGTATTTCTATATTTTACTCCTATTCCTTTTTGCACAAAACTTTGATTTTGTGCAATGTTTTATATTTCTTTTTATACTACTTTTGATCCATATCCCACTGCCTCTCCTATGTTGTTTTATGGATTTAAAGTAGCTTCCAATTAAATCTTTTTTTATTATTAAATTAGATTTTTAATCTCGTTAATTATTATTATTCATATTTTATATTAAATCTTAATTTTCATTTTATATTTTGTTTTTTTATTTTTGTTTTTATAAAATTATTTTAGTTTTTAAAATTTTAAAATATTTTTCCAAAATTCTATTTTTATAAAATTTTATGAATTTTTGTATTTTTATTAAAAATTTATCTACTATTCCCCTATCTTCTGAACTTTATAAAAAAATAGAAATTAGAGATAATAATTCACTAATTTCTATTTTATGGTAAATCCTAATATTCACAACTTCCATATGTTCTTGGATAAGGAATAACATCTCTTATGTTTTTTATTCCTGTAATATACATTAAAAGCCTTTCAAAACCTATTCCAAATCCAGATCTTTCACAAGTTCCATATTTTCTTAATTTTAGATACCATTCATAATCTTCTGTTTTCATATCAAGTTCTTTCATTCTATCTAGTAGTTTTTCATAATCGTCTTCCCTTTGGCTCATTCCGAAAGTCTCTCCAATACCTGGCAATTCTAAATCAGCAGATGCAACTGTTCCATCATCCATTTGTTTCATATAAAAGCTTTTTAGTTCTTTTTTCCACATTGTTATAAATATTGGACATCCAAAATATTCCGTTAAATATTTTTCATGTTCTTTTGCAATATCAGCTCCATATGCTGGTTTAAATTCCCATTCTATTTCTTCTTTTTGAAGAATCTCAATACATTCTTTATATGTTACTCTTTTAAATTCTTGCTTAATTGTTGTTTCTAATTTTTCAATCAATCCTTTTTCTTCATATTCATCCAAGTATTCTAATTCTTCTTTTGCATGTTCAAGAGCATATTTAATAACAAATTTTAATACATCTTCTGCAATATCCATAATTCTAGCTAAATCGCAAAATGCAACTTCTGGTTCAATTTGCCAAAATTCTGCTGCATGATATGGTGTGTTTGAGTGATCAGCTCTAAATGTTGGTCCGAATGTATAAACTTTTGAAAAGCTCTGAGCAAATGTCTCTGCCTCAAATTGTGTTGAAACAGATAAGCCAACTTTCTTCTTAAAGAAGTCATCTGAATAATCTAGTTTTCCATCTTTTGCAATTTTATCTAATTCCTGCGTTGTAACTTGAAACATCTCTCCTGCTCCTTCACAATCACTTGCTGTAAAAATTGGTGCATGTAAATAAATGAAACCATGTGATTGGAAATACTCGTGTATAGCCATAGATACTACACTTCTAACACGAAATACAGCTTGAAATAATGTTGTTCTAGGTCTTAAATATGCCTGTTCCCTTAAAAACTCTTTTGTATGTTTTTTAGGTTGAATTGGATAATCTTCAGCACAATCTCCTATAACTTTTACTTCTGTTGCTTTTAATTCAATTGCATCTTCTTTAGTTTGTAATATTCCCTTTACTTCAACTGCTGAGCCAAAATGTATTTTTTGAATTATATCAAAATCTGATAAATCTTTATCATAAACAACTTGCAATTTTTTAAAACAAGTTCCATCAGAAATATCTATAAACCCAATTTCTTTTTGTTTTCTATGCTTTCTTATCCAGCCTTTTACAACTATCTCTTTGTCTAAATAATCTTTATATAAATCATAAATTTCTTTTATCTCCATAATACACTTCCCCCTTTTATAATATTTGCATTTTTTCTAGTTCAAGTTCAGTTTTCTCTTCCCATGAAGATGCTTGAACTTCTGCAATATGCTCTTTTTCAAGTATTAACATCAATATTCTTGATTGACCAATTCCACCACCTATTGAATAAGGCAATTCTTTTTTTAGTATTTTTTGATGATATGGATATTCTAATCTATCTGTACATTTAGCTTTTTCTAATTGCTCTTTTAAAGATGTTTCATCTACTCTTATTCCCATTGATGAAATTTCAATTGTTTTATCAATTGCTTTATCATAAATTAATAAATCTCCATCTAATTTCCAATCATCATAATCTGGGCTTCTTTTATCGTGAACTACTCCAGATTTTAATTTATCTCCAATTCCTATTATAAATACTGCCTTTTTCTCTTTTCCTATTAATTGTTCTCTTTCAATAGGTGTTTTATCTGGATACATATCTTCTAATTCTTGACTTGTTATAAAATATATTGTTTTAGGCAAATCCAACGTTAAATAATGATATTTCTTTTTCATAAATACTGATGTTTGTCTAATTGCCTTATAAATACTTTTTACTGTATCCTTTAAATATTCAATTGTTCTGTCTTGTTTATCTATCACTTTTTCCCAATCCCATTGCTCAACATATAAAGAATGAATATCATCAACTACTTCATCTTTTCTAATAGCTTTCATATCTGTATATATTCCTTCATGCATAGGCACTTTATATTTTCCAAGAGATGACCTTTTCCATTTTGCAAGAGAATGTACTATTTCAAATTTTTCTTCTCCTTTTTTAAAACTTACTGCTTTCTCTACTCCAGTTAATTTATCTTGTAACCCAGTAGATGTTTTTACAAATATAGGACTTTGTACTTTTGTTAATCCTAATCTTACTTCTAATTGGCTTTCAAAATGTTTTTTACATTCATCAATAGCCTTTAATGTTTCTAAATAACTAATTTCTTTCTTCATTTTAAATTCCATTCCTTTCTCGCTTCGCTCGAAGGCACACATAGGAATGG
>CAMIVO010000034.1 GCA_946401865.1 uncultured Clostridia bacterium | reverse complement strand
TTAAACTGCTATATTCATAAAATGCATATTCTCCTATATTAGTTATTCCATTATTTATAATTACTTTCTCTGTAGCATTTTTATATTTTCCATGCCAGTCTTCTGTGGAATTATATTTCCTATCTTTCATATTCCCTTTACCAGATATAGTAATAGATTTATCTGCTAAATTCCATTTTGCAATTACACTTTTATCTTGCTTCTCAGATATATCCCATTCTTCTGTTTCTTTGATTTCGTATTCTCTGCTTATTTCTTCAGTTTCCGTTTGTTGCTCTGTTCCTTCGTTTGCATTATCTTCCGCATAATTAATTACTGGTACAAAATAATTTAGTACCATAAATAACACAATTGCAATTGAAATAATTTTTTTACTTTTTTCTTTCATAGTAGTTTGTCTCCTTCTTTTTTCTTAGCTTAAATTTTATCATTATATATTAAAAAAAGTAAAGAACCCAAAACTTGTGCATTAGATTCTTTACAAATATTTCTTTACGGAAGCTACTTTAACAGCTTTTTATTACATTTTTATGACATTTTGATTACACCAAGTAATTACTCGTTACTATATAATGGTTTAAATTTTTTTATTATAGAAAGCTTAAATTTATTATTTTGAAATCACGCGTAAGTCGAGCAAACGAGGCATAGCCGAGTGCGATTTGGAGAAATCGACATTGTAGCTGAATTTTTCGTAAGAAAAATTACAGGTACATAAAGATTTCGACACCAAGTGATTGAAAAATAATATATTTAAGCTTTTTAAATTTTAAAACCATTATCTAGTAACAATTACTCTTCGACATTCTACCAGCTATCTTGACAAATCCACCTTTTAAGGTTATTATATTACCATAAATTGTATCTTTAAAAATACAAAAATTTGTAGTATAATGATTATAGCAAATAAAACTATTTTGCATACTATCTTTATAAGGAGCGCCTATATATGAAAATTGAAAAACTAACAGATAATAAAATTAGAATAATTATAAATTTTGAAGAATTATCAGAAAAAAATATAGACATATTTAATTTGCCTGATAGTAAAGAAAAAATCTATGACCTTTTTGATGGAATTCTTAAAGAAGCTGATAGACAAGTTGGCTTTAACACACAAGATTGCAGACTATTAATTGAAGCATTTTCTTCATCAGAAGGATACATTATTTTTACATTTACAAAATATAAAAGTAATATAAAACCAGAAAAACCAGCAAAAAAATTGAGATTAAAAAGAAAAACATATAAAAACAATTATACAAACGCCATATATAAATTTAATAATTTTGAAGAATTCTGCAATTTTTGTACATATTGTAATAAAACCAAACTTTCAGATTTAAAACAACTTGCTAAAAATATTTCTTTATATGAATATAATAATTTTTATTATTTGGTTTTATCTACAATAAATAAAAATTATGCCAACATAAATTTATTTTATACAGCAATTTCAGAGTTTTCTACTTTAGCAAGTACATCTATTTTATTTAAAAGCAAAATTCAAGAATATGGTAGAGTAATATTTAAAGCAAACGCAATTAAAAATGCTATAAAATATTTTGAAACAAACTAAAAATCTTTTGTATTAATATTGTTGTATATTGAAATACTAAAAATTATAAAACTGCTTTTGTTTTTTAATTAAATAAACATATGATAAAAAGGAGGTGATTCTAGTGGAATTATATGAAAATAATGAACCTATTCAAACTCAAAGTACTAGCTTAAATTCTGTTTTAACAAGTACATTTTTTAGAATGTTTTTAGGTTTAATTGCAAGTGCTATTACTGCTTTTTATGCATATCATTCTGGAATGTATATAGATATAATCTTAAATGGTTATTTTAAAACTCTTGCTATTGCTGAAATTATTGTTGTTCTTGTTTTTTCGCTTGCATTTAGAAAGCTTTCTCCAACAGCTGTAACAGTTCTTTTTTTTGCATATGCATTTTTAAATGGTTTTACATTATCAGTTATTTTTGCAGCCTTTGAGTTAACCTCAATAACATATGCATTTTTAGGAACTTCTGTGCTTTTTGCTGTATTGGCTTATATGGGTGCTAAAACAGACAAAGACATTTCAAATTTTGGAACAATTCTAACAGTGGCTCTTTTAATTGGTCTAATTTTAACTGTAATAAATATATTCTTAAAAAACTCTATGTTAGATATTGTTTTAGATTGGGCAATTTTATTTATTTTCTTTGGTTTAACTGTTTATGATACCAATAAAATAAAAAATATATACGAATCTGGAGCTATGGATAACGAAAAACTTTATGTTTATGGAGCTATGGAACTTTATTTAGATTTTATAAACATTTTCTTAAGAATTTTAAGTATTTTTGGAAAAAGAAGAAATTAAAAAATATTGATTTGTTCGCTTAAATTCTTGATTGCAAGAGTGTATCACAATTACACTCTTTTTTGTTTATTTCTTTATTTTATGTCAATACTATAAATAGATAGGATGTGATAAAATGAATTCTTATTGGATTTCTTCAACTGAAAAAATGAAAAAAATTCACTTCAATAAAATTGATCAAAATTATATTACTGATATGTGTGTAATTGGTGGTGGAATTACAGGTTTAAGTACTGCATATTATCTTTCAAAAAAAGGCTTAAAAGTAATTGTTTTAGATAAATCTGAAATTGGCACAAAAACTTCAGGACATACTACTGCAAAAATCACTTTAAATCATGGTCTAATTTATAATTACCTAATTAATACTTTCGGCATAGATTTTGCATCAAAATATTATTTGTCAAATAAACAAGCTATTTCAAATATAAAAAAAATTATTGATTCAGAAAATATAAATTGTGATTTTGAATATCAAGATAATTATATTTATACAACAAATGAAAATAATGTTTTTAAGTTAAATAACGAAATAGAATCAATAAATTCAATAGAAAACTATTTAACTAAAAATACTAATTTTAATTTAAAAATTTCAAGTATCAATCCACAATTTGTTCAAAAATGTGGATTACCATTTAAAATATCTGGTGCAATTAAAACTTCTGATCAAGCTCAATTTCATCCAGTAAAATATATGTATGGCTTAGCAAATTCAATTAATTCAAACGGAGGATTAATTTTTACGAATTCTCTTGTTACTGATATAAGGAAAACAGATAATAAATATGAAGTTTCAGTTAATGATTATAAAATAAATGCAAAATATGTAGTTCTTGCCTCTCACTATCCATTTATAAATTTCCCTGGTTTCTATTTTTCCAAAATGAATCAGGTTACTTCTTATGCTATTGGAATTGAAATAAATAATAATACTTTAAACGGTATGTATATAACAGATAGTGAACCCACTCTATCATTTAGAACTACGAAACTAGATAATAATAAAAGGTTATTAATTATAGGTGGTGGAAATCATAAATGCGGATTTTCACCAGAAAGTAAAGATGTTTTTGCAACTGGATTTAATAAATGGGGAATGACCATGTCTAATGTCTCTGCTAATATTATTTCAGATTGTATTTTAGGAAAAGAAAATGTATTTTTCGATGTTTATAATTCAAAAAGACTTCAGCCTATAAAAAAAAGAAGAAGTAAAAAATGAAGTAAAACAAGTTTTTAAATCTTTTTTACAAAATAGAATTCAAATTCCCAAAGAAGACCTATCTAGCATAAAAAACGATAATGGCGGAATTATTAAAATTGATGGAAATTCTGTTGGAATTTATAAAGATAAATCCGGAAATATCTATGCCATAAATCCCACTTGTACTCATTTAGGTTGTTTATTAACTTGGAATAATGTAGATAAAACTTGGGATTGCCCATGTCATGGTTCAAGATTTGATTATAAAGGGAAAAACTTGTATGACCCTGCATTTAAGGATTTAGAGAGGTATGAAATTTAATCATTTTCTATTAAAATTGTAAAATTTTTACAAAACAAACTAGTGCCTTCTTGTTTTTTCTTTAGAAATGGTGTATAATATAAGAAGTACGGAGAAATCCGTAATGCAACTAATTAATCGGAGGTTTTTCCTCCGTAGCAACCAGGCATTGTCCTGGACCCATAATAGGAGGTAAATTATGGGGAAAAAATATCAAAAAAAACCAAAGCTCTCTAAAAAAGAGCAGCAAAGGTCGCGCCGTCGGAGAGGATGTCTAGGCATATCCTCAGCCCAGGCTCGGCACCAAGCCGGAGCCAAGGCTCGACAGGATTAATTTTTTCCCCCCCAGTTGCTAAAACTGTGGGGGTTTTTCTTTTTTAACAAACCTTTCCAATAAATTCCTCTAAACTCATTGCTCCAATGTCTCCATCAGTTCTTGAACGAACTCCTACTGTATTTGTTTCCATTTCTTTATCTCCAACAACAAGCATATATGGTATTTTTTGAAGTTGTGCTTCACGAATTTTATAACCAATTTTTTCAGATCTTGAGTCTACTTCTACTCTTAATTTTTGTTTTTGTAATTGTTCTTTAATTTTATTTGCATAATCAATATGTCTATCAGCAATAGGTAAAATCTTAACTTGTTTTGGGCAAAGCCAGAATGGAAGATTTCCCTTCGTTTCTTCAATCAAGAATGATATAAATCTATCTGATGAACCAAGTATTGCTCTGTGAATAACTACAGGTCTATGTGCCTCTCCATCTTCGCCAATATACTCTAATTCAAATCTTTCAGGTAAAGCAAAGTCTAATTGGCAAGTTGGAATTGTTACATCATGTCCTAAAGCTGTTTGAATTTGTATATCTATTTTTGGTCCATAAAAAGCCGCTTCTCCTTTTGCTTCGTAGAATTCTATATTTAATTCTTTTAATATTTGTCTAAGCTGCTTTTCTGCAGTGTCCCACATTTCATCATTATCTATATATTTTTCTTTGTTTTCTTTGTCTCTTAAAGATAATCTAAATTTGAACTTATCTCTAGAAAAGCCAAAATCTTTAATATATACTTCAAAAATTAAGTTAATTACTTTTCCAACTTCATCTTTTATTTGATCTGGTCTTACAAAAAGGTGTGCATCATTTTGGCACATTTGACGAACCCTTTCTAGTCCACAAACTGCACCAGAGTTTTCCCATCTAAAATCATGAGCAAGTTCACCAATTTTTATTGGTAAATCTCTATATGATCTCATTTCACTTTTATATATCAACATATGATGTGGGCAATTCATAGGTCTTAAAACAAGTTCTTCATTATCCATTTTCATAATTGGGAACATATCATCTTTATAGTGATCCCAGTGTCCGCTTATTTTATATAAATTTGTAGTAGCTAAACTTGGTGTATATACATGTGAATATCCAAGTTCTAATTCTTTATCTTGAATATATCTTTCAAGTAATCTTCTTATAGTTGCACCATTTGGTAAATACATTGGAAGGCCTGCACCAACTAGAGGATGTGTCATAAATAGTTTTAAATCTTTTCCTATTTTTCTATGATCTCTAGCTTGTCTATCCTCTAGAATTTGCATATATTCTTCAACTTGGCTTGCTTTTGGGAATGAAATAGCATACACTCTTTGAAGCATTTTATTTTTTTCATTTCCTTTCCAATATGCTCCAGCTAAATTTAATAGTTTAACAGCTTTTACCTTTCCAGTACTCATTAAGTGTGGTCCAGAACATAAATCTGTAAATTCTCCTTGCTTATAAAAAGAAATTTCTTCTCCTTCTGGTAAGTCTTTTATTAACTCTACTTTATAAGGCTCATTTTTTTCTTCCATAAGCTTTATTGCTTCATCTCTAGAAAGTGTAAATCTTTCTATTGGTAAATCTTCTTTTATTATTTTTTTCATCTCAAGTTCTATTTTTTCTTTATCTTCATCTGAAAAATGATTTTCAATATCAAAATCATAATAAAATCCTTCATCAATTGCAGGTCCTATTGCAAGTTTTATATTTGGATTAATTCTTTTAACAGCTTGTGCCATTATATGTGATGTTGTATGCCAATATGCTTTTTTCCCTTCTATACTACTTTCAAAAGTATGAATTACTAAATTACAATCTTCATGTAATTCATATCTTAAATCAACTACCTTTTCATTAACACTTGCACATGTAGCATTTCTTGCTAACCCTTCACTGATTTTTTTTGCGACATCTATAATTTGAATTCCTTCTTCTACTTCAATTATAGATTCATCTTTTAAAGTTACTTTAATCATAAATAAAACCCCTTTCTTGCCATAAAAGAAAAAAACACACTCCTATGGCATAAAATCATCCATAGGAGTGCTTATACTAGCACGGTTCCATCCCGTTTTTTTCTTAATTTATGATGATATTGAATTTAACGCTTAGTTTTATATTTAAAACACAGAGGTAGTTTTTCAAATATGTTTGCTAAAATTGGCTTTCAGCCTATGGCCAATTATCTCTACTAGTAACCTCTATTTTACTTTGTCTCTTTCACGTTTATATTTTTATTGTATCTATTTTATAACAAATTATTATGTTCGTCAAGGGGTTTAGGAATAAAATATTATGACGTTAATTAATGTTTTTAAAAAAACAGTGATATATAAATAATTTTCAAAGTTTCTCGGCTCAATACGAAGTGATATCACATTCGAAACTTCTTTAATTATTTATATATCACTAATTCTTTTATCTTGATTAGTTTAAAACGTTAAATATTATTCTTCCTCACCTTTTAATTTTTCTGCTCTATCTGCAGCAATTAGGTTATCTATCATTTCATCTAAATCTCCATTTAAAAAGTTTTCCATCTGAAATACACTAAATCCTATTCTGTGGTCTGTAATTCTTCCTTGTGGATAATTATATGTACGAATTTTTTCACTTCTATCTCCAGATCCTACTTGACTTTTTCTAGTATTAGATATTTCACTTTCTTGTTTTTGTTTTTCAATTTCATAAAGTCTAGATTTAAGCATATTCATAGCATATTCTCTATTTTGAAGCTGTGATCTTTGAGTCTGACATTCTGCAACCATTCCTGTTGGAATGTGTATAAGTCTTACGGCTGAAGATGTTTTGTTAATATGTTGTCCTCCTGCACCAGAAGCCCTAAAAACCTCCATTTTTATATCTGCAGGATTGATTTCTATTTCTACATCTTCAACTACTGGAAGTACTGCAACCGTAGCTGTTGATGTGTGTATTCTACCACTTGATTCTGTATCTGGTACACGTTGAACTCTATGTACCCCACTTTCAAATTTTAGTCTACTATATGCTCCCTTTCCAGTAACCATAAATGAAATTTCTTTATAGCCACCTAATTCCGTAGCGTTTTCATTCAATATTTCTATTTTCCAATGTTTTCTTTCTGCATACATTCCATACATTCTAAATAAAGTTCCTGCAAAAAGTGCTGCTTCTTCTCCACCAGCACCACCACGAATCTCACAAATAACACTTTTATCGTCATTTGGATCTTTTGGAATAAGCAAAAATTTAAGTTCTTCTTCAATAGCAGGAATTTTTTCCTTATTTGCATAGTATTCTTCTTCTGCAAGTTCTTTCATTTCTGGATCTTCCATAAGCTCTTTTGCTTCATCCATGGCTTTTAATGTATTTTTATATTCTCTATATTTTTCTACAACTTCTTCTATTGAACTATGTTCCTTCATTAGTTTTTGCCATTCCCCATTATTTGCAATAACTTCTGGATTAGCTATTTGATTAGTTAACTCATCATATCGTTTCTCAACAATTTCTAATTTTTCAAACATCTTAATCTTCCTTTCAAAACTTGTTATATTATACTATGAAATTTCCTTTTTATCAAGGCTTTTGGCATAATATAATTATATAAAGATAATTATATTATTTTTTTGTAATAGATTTGGAATCAACATGTTACATTTTAAATACTTTTTAACATATAAAAAAAACGTAGAATAGTCTACGTTTTAATTATCATCTTCCTCATCTATTGGTCCGAATAATTCATCAAATTTTGCTTCTAATTCTTTTTGTAGGTCATATTCATCATCTTTTTCATCTTTATTTTTGTTAATGTTATTGTTTTCATCTTTATGTTCTTCATCAAGTGGTAAAATAGGAGCATTGTTATCTTTTTCATCTATATCTAATAACTTATCCATCTTGTTAAGAGCATCATTATCCTTATTTGTATCATTTTTCGAAGTAGAGACTATATCATCCTCATCCTCAAATAAATCATCTAAAGAATCAACTTTTAAATCATCAGCTTTGTTTTTTTCCTCTTCAGGAACATATGGATTATATGGATTATATTTTCTCCAAACTCCTCTATCTATTTCTCCTATGTCATTGTGGCTAATTTCATATTTTGCAAGTTCTTTAGCCATAGGTCTTTTAAAATAGTAAAATTTCTTTGCTTTAACGGGTTTTATTCCTTTTTCAAATATAATGCATAAGTCATTATCCATTCTTCTAAGTTCATCAGGTGTCATAAGTGCTCTACCCATTATTTGATCTGAATCACTAGTTCCTGTTTTTGCATGTGATTTATCCCTATTTACTGAAGTACTTGAATGTGATATTGTTTTTTCTCCTAAAGCTTTTGAAAAATATTCTACTGTTTTTTGTGAGTTACTTCCCAAAAATACATGTGTGTCACAGTTACCAATAATTGTTTCATTTGCCTTTTCATAAATTGCCTCTAATTGGTCTAAGTTTTGTAAAATAACACTAAATGATATTGCTCTACTTCTTGATGTAGAAATCTTTTTATCAAAATCTGGTATTCTACCAATATTTGCAAACTCGTCTAATATAAAATAGGTTGGTACTTTTAGTTTCAATCCAGGAGAATTGTCTGCTAAATCATATAATTGTTGTATCATTTGTGAGAAAAAGATTGTAAGTAAGAAGTCATATGCTCCATGTGTATCTGAAGATATAACATATACTGCTGTTTTTTCATTACCTATTTGTTCAAAATCAATTGTATCAGTAGAAGTTAATTCAGCAATTTCCTTAGAATCAAATTTACCAAGTTTTGATTGTAATGTACTTAAAATTGAACTATATGTTTTTTCTGGTGCTATTTCAATAGATTTATAGTTCATTCTTGCAGGATGGTCATACGGAAGTTGACTCATAAGTTCTGTTAGCAAGTTACTTCCTCCATTTGAATTGGCTGCTCTAACTAATTCCGCACAGCTTGCTAAGTTTTGTTCTTCATCTGGTCTTGTTGCCATTAAGTAATAAATTAAGGCTTTTAATAGCATTTCAGCAGAATCATCCCAGAATGGGTCTGAATTGCTCCCTTCTGTTTTTTGACCCTTTACTATTGTATTTGCTATAATATCAACATCTATTTCTGATGCAACATGCATTAATGGATTATATCCATCACTATATTGTGGATGTACTAAATTTAAAACTTTAATTTTATAACCATTTTGTCTTAAATAACCTGCAGTTTTATCATATAATTCACCCTTAGGATCTGTAAATACATAAGATCCTAGGCATTGGTACGCATTTGGTATTGAGTATGAAGCAGATTTACCAGAACCTGAACCACCGACAACAAGTACATTAACATTTCCTCTTTTATCAAGTGGAAGGTAATTATTTTCTGCAAGTATTATTCCGGATTTTTTACTTAGTACCTGATATTGTTCTCCATGTTGACTCCAGTCACTGGAACCATGTTCAATGTCATCATATCTGTGTTTTGGCATGACTTTAATAAAACCAATAACAACAATAAATGCATATATTATAGAAAATCCAATTAAATTTTTTATATAGTTAAAAAATAATTTATATTTTATTATACTTTTAAAACCTGATATTGGATTTGATATTCCCCATACAAAAATTCTTATAAATTCATTTAGCTTATCTGCACTGGAATTATTTTGTTTTAATAGTTCTAGTTGAAACATAGAACATGTAAAAGGCATAATTAATACTATGGCTAAAAATAGCCATAGTATTAATGCTATTATTATTGATATTCTACTCTTTTTTATTGCACCATCAATTTTATAATTCATATAAACCACCTGTTTCTTTTGTTATTATTTTGTATTATTAATCAATTATTTAAGTTCGATCATTTCCTTTTTTATCATTAGCCGGTGTATTATACGCGGGTATAATTTTACCATTTATACCATTTAGGATTTCTTTTGGAACTAGACCAGTTTTATTATATGAATCTACTATAAAGGTTCCTATATCATCCTTTCCAAATCCCATTATGCATAGTTCAACATATTTATCCTTTTCAGAAAGTGGTATCCCTGTTTTCTGTGCACGTTTTCTAGCTGATGTCTTATTGATTTTTTCAATGTCTTTTTCTATTTGTAGTTGGTTTAATTGATGTCTATTCTGTATTCTGCTATTTTCTGGCATTTTCAATTTCCTCCCTATTTCTTTTCATCTCTTATTTCAAATGCGAAATAAGATTTGTATGGTTTTAACTTACATTTTCCTTTAACTTCATTTGTAGTTTCATCATAATAAAGCACAGGCTTTATTTCTTCTGTTGTTTCAGTATCTATAATTGTAATTGCTCTTTTTAAGTTCGGTGTATATTGAAAATCTTTTAATTCTGTTTCTTTTTCTGAATATACAGTGTTAAATTTATATGGTAGTGGTTTTTTTGAAATACGAACCTCATCATTAATTAGAAGTCCATTGTTAATAACCACTTTATCTTTTGCAAATGAAAAAATTACAAGCTGATTTCCGTCATCTTGCGGATCATCAACATAGAATGTTTTCTTCTTTAAGTCTCCAACTAAAGTTTCTGTAGTGCGTAATCTTTCAACTGTGTATTTAGGAAATTTATCTAAATATTCTTTTTTAGTCTTATAAACTTCATAAATAACTGTATTTACGCCTTTGGGATCTGTAATGCTAAAGTGTTTACCCTTCCATTCTTCCATTTTTTATTCCTCCATTTTCTATGAATATTGTTATCATAGATTTTTCCTTCGTAATAACCACTAAACATAATTTTACCATTTTTTCAATATTATGTCAATAGTTATTCGATAATTCTATGAATTTCTAGGATTAAAGTTAGAAATTGTGCTTAATTTTTTGAATAATTCTTTTTCTTCATTACTTAATTTTTTTGGTACCATTATATTTACTTTTACAAATAAATCTCCTCTACTGCCTTTACCGTCCTTATATCCTTTTCCTTCAATTTTAAGCATTTCTCCTGTTTCTATTCCACTTGGTACAAATAAAGTTGATTCCTCATCTATTGAATAAACCTCTGTTTTTGTTCCAAGTGCTGCTTCCCATGGTGTTAAGTATAAATTTGTATAAAGATCATTTCCTTTTAATGTAAATTTATCATTATTTTTTATATTAACTCTAATAAATAAATCTCCATTTTTTCCACCATTTGTTCCAGCTTTTCCTTGACCTAATAGTCTAATTTTTTCCCCATTTCTTATACCAGCTGGAATAGCAACTGTATAAACTTTCATTTTTCCATCTGTTGTTCTAAGTGATATTTTTTTATCTAATCCATAAAAAACTTCCTCTATATCAACATCTATACTGGTTTCAATATTTTCTCCTTTAATTGGATTTTTTTCATATTTTTTTATAACTGTATCTTTTTTGTTTTCTAAATTTCCAAAAAACATTCCAAAAAATTCTCCAAATACAGAGTTTGCTTTTTTATTTTGATTTTTATATTCCTGTTGTTTTTTTGCATTATTGTTTCTTGTCCAAATTCTATCATATTTTCTTTTAGCTGTAGCATCTGATAATATTCTATATGCTTCATTAATATCTTTTATTTTTTCTTCTGCAAGCTTATTTTTTAAATTTAAATCTGGATGATTTTTTTTAACCGCCATTCTATACGCATTTTTTATTTCTTCTGTGGATATTTTATTTGTCTTTAGTTCAAGTATTTTATAATAGTCCTTGAAAACCATATTATCCTCTCCAAATTTAAAATATACCTAATCATCTATTAAGCCAAATCCTGTAGATATAAATCTAGTTTTATGTGCACCAGTACTATCTATTGGATCATTTATTAATTCATAATTTACAACCATAGCTGTAGATGTACCACCATCTAAATTTGCTGCATTATATGCTCCATAATTTTGCATAACTTCTATTAAATCATCCATATCTGCACCTGGTCTTTTTACCATTCTTCCATCTATTGCTAAAAATAATACTATTCCATCTTGTCTTTGGCCTATTGCAGAACGTGGAGCAGTTCCCCATCCACCGTTTCCAACAACTGTTGAAGCTTTACCATTAACAATTAAAAATGGTCCACATGTTACGGCATCGCGCACTCCAAGCTTTTCTGCTGTAGCCTTAGTACAATTTGATGCAAGTACTAATTTATCATCATTGTCAAAACCAATAATTCCACCTGTACCAGCATAATAATAGTTTGTATATAATTTACCATTTGAATATGTAATACCTAAAGGATTTGCTGCATTACTATTATAATTTGGATCGTCAAATCCTCCACCATTTATAGCAACAATTGCGTTGTTATTTTTTGCCATTGTAGTTAAATACTGTCCACTTCTTCCAATTTTACCTGTAACCAAAGTATGCACCTTAGATGGGTCATATATAACTGCCAAATATCCTGAATAACCTTTACCTGATATATTTATTATTTTGTATTTGTCATCCGGATTTTCTTTTTCTAAAACTGCCCTTTCATATTCGTTTGCGTATTCTTTTTTTTCTTCAATACTTACTGTTATTGCTTCTGTATCTGTGTCTTCTACTATTTCGTCTACCTTATTGTTATTCATTACTTCATCAATTGTTTCTTGATTATAAAATAAGTATGCTATCCACTGATGTGTCATTGTTGTCATTGCTGTTGTAATAAGCCAATCCCTAAATCCGTTAAATGGTCCATATAATAAAAATCCAAGTGAACCTGCACCAAGAATAGCTAAAATACATAGAGTTATAAAAATTTTCTTTATAATACTATTTTTTTTCTTTTTATTTTTTCCTTTATTTTTATTGTTATTATTATTTGTCCTTATATTTTTGTTTTTTAGAGCCTTTGGCATTTCTTCTTCGTATATTTTATTCATCTGTTTCTTCCTCCTATAATATCATACTATATTTTTATCAATTTTTCAATATTTTTTTTCATTTTATTACCATATCTCTTATACCAAACCTATTACAGCCGTTGCAAGTCCATAACCTTCGCCCTCTGCTCTATAAGAGTGAATCATATCTTTATTACATACTGAGCAAATATTACTGTCCTCAATGTTTTCTTCTAAGATACCTACTTTCTTTAATATGAGTTTATTTATTAATACAGTATCAATAAACCATTTATTTTCTTTATTTATAATAAATTCATTTATATTTTCTAAATTTTTAAATTCATTAAAAAATAATTCTTTCACATCTTTTCCAACTTCAAAATGACATTTTCTAATACTTGGGCATATACATACAATAATGTCTTTAGGCTCACATCCGTAGTTTTCCACCATTTTACCTACTGTTTTTTCTGATATTCTTTGTAAAGTTCCCTTCCATCCCGAATGAACATTAGCTATAACTTTTTTTACAGGATCAAAAAATAGTAATAATATACAATCTGCATTTGTCGTAGCTAAAACAATTCCTTTTTTATTTGTTATTAATCCATCTGATTTTTCTATAGTATCAATTTTTTCGTTTTTTTCAATTTTATCAATACAAAGTATGTTGTCTGTATGAGCTTGATTTGCTTTAATTAAGTTGTCCGAATTTAGTTTTATTGCTTTACATAGTTCTTTATAATTATTTACATTTTTCTCATAATCTCTTATCTCTAATGCTTCTCTATTTGCCTTAAATGTTCGATAATTTTTATCAATACCAACTGAATATGCATGAGTTAAAATATCTTTGTATTTTTCAAGCCTTTTAAACTGTAAGTATTCATTATCTTTAATATGTGAAACCACACTATTTGATAAATTTATGTTATTCATATTAGTTATATTTCTCCTATAATAATTTTTTAAAGTTTAAAAAAATCTTCTTTTGTTTTAGCATTTACATACCTATATTTTTCCTTAAAAATACCAGCATTAAATCCACAAATGTTTTTATAAGCACAATATTCACATGGTGTTTTTTTATTTTTATAATATGGTCTTAATTCTATATTACCATTTAAAATTTCATCTGCAATTTCTTTAATCGTTTTATTTACAAAATCTTGTAATTTTGTAAACTCCTCTTTAGATAAAATGTTGCTTTTTTTAGGACTTAAATTTCCATCTTTGTCCATATATGCTGGAATTAATTTTGATGATGAAGATGGAGTTAAATTATTATCTTGCATAAGAGCAACTTTTACATCTGCTAAAATTAATCCCTTCATTTTAAAGTTATTTCTTATTTTTTCTTCAATTTCTTCTTGAGTTAATTTTTTATCTGTATTTATTATTTGTTCTAATAAATTAAAATATAAAACTCCTGCAGGTATAAAATCCTCTATTTTGCACATTGCATCAAGATATGTAATTAACTGTAATTGTAAGCCTCCGTATATATTTGTAAAATCCATATCTTTTACAGATGATTTATAATCAATTATTCTAATATATTTATTATTTTCATCTTTTGCCAAATCCACTCTATCAATTTTTCCAATTATTTCAACTTTTTTTCCATTTTCTAAATCTATTTTAATTGGTGGATGATTTCCTTTTTTTTCATCAAAAGAAATTTCTGTACCCAAAATTTCAAAATCACTAGAAATTAAACTATAAATAATATATTTAATTGCTTTTAAAATAATCCTTTTTAATCTTTTTACTAATAGTTTATATTTTTTTGTTGCATTAAATATATAATTTTTATTTTCTTGCAATTTTTCATCAACAATTTTATCTATTATTTTTTCTGTTGTTTCTTCATCTATATTTTTAATATTAATATTTTTATGATTTAATTCTTGAAAAAATAAATCTATAATTTCATGCATAAAAGAACCTGTATCTATATTTTTTATTTTCAATTCTTCTCTTTCTTTTAATTTAAGAGAATATTGCAAAAAATATTCATATGGGCAGGATTTAAACATTTCTAATTTTGAAACACTTGTTATTAATTTATTTCCATATAATTTTTGAATATTTTCTTTTTTTATTTTTTCAGGTATTTTTAAACTTTTTAAATAATTAAAATTATTTTTTAATTTTTTTTCATATTTTTTATTCGCTATAAAATATTTATATAATAAAATTAAATTATTATTTTTTAATTCTTCATTTTTTTCTTTTTTATTTATTTTAATTAAATCATTATTTTTATTATTAAAATAATTTATATTTAAAATTAAAAAATCATATAGACTTTTTTCAGAATAAAAATTATTTAAATTATTTTCTAAAATATCACTTTCTTCTTTTATTAATTTAAATAATTTTTTTATTTTAAAAATTAAATTTGAAGGTCTTAATGTTTTACCATCAATATCTGTTGAAATATATGATAAAAATAATTTTTCTTCTGCTGTAGTAAAAGCTTTATAAATATTAAAATTATCATCATATATATTTTCTATTGTTCCTTTAGCAAGTTCTATTCCATTTTCTTTTAAATTGTCTCTATCAGAATCGTTAAAAAATCCTTCATCTTTATTTACACTTGGAAATACTCCATCATTTAATCCTATAATAAATACAGCTTTTACTTTTTGAGTTCTTGATCTTTCTGTATCTCCTACAGTTACCTGGTCTTGTGAAGGCGGGATTTTTCCAAGATCACTATTTTTTAAACCAATTTTAAATATTTTATAAAAATTATCTAATGTAATTTTTTCATCTTTAAAAATATTTTTTATTTCTTTAAAAATATTAATAATTATTTCATAACTTAATTTATATTCTTTTGCTAATTCTAAATTATTTTTAATTGTATTTTTATTTATTAAATTTTTTATTTTATTTTTTTCATATATTTTTCCATAATATTTTATTTTTTTATTATTTATTTTAATATAAATATTTTTTAATTTAATATTTTTTAATTTATATTTATTTTCTAATTTATTTATTTTTTCTTTTATTTTTATTTCTATATTTTCATTTATTAAAAATAAATAAAATTCATTAATTATTTTTTCAATATTTTGTTTTTTATTTATTTTATTTTCTAAAGAAATTAATGGATTAATTATTTTTTTTCTTAATTCATTTAAATAATTAATTTCTTCTTTATTATTATCACTAAGTCCATAAATAAAATCTTGTTTAAATTTATTATTTTTTATTCCGTATTTAATCACATATTTTTCTAATTTAAAAATGTCATTTTCATCTAAATTTAAAAATGGATTTTTTAAATAATTAAAAACTGATTCATATGAATAATTATTAATTATTATTTCTAAAATACTTAAAATATATCTAATTAATATATTTTGATTTAAATCTTTTTTTTCATCAATAAAAACAGGTATATCATATTTTGAAAAAATTGATTTTATAATTGATGAATATGAATCTATATTTTTTGTAATTATTGAAATCTCACTATATTTATAATTATTATTTTTAATTAATAAAATAATATTTTTTGCAATATTTTCTATTTCTGAATATTTATTTTTTGCTAAAAATAATTTTATATTATTTATTTGTTTTAAATAATTATTTTTATTTTTATTAAATAAATTATTTTCTATAAATATTAATTCTTCATTTTTAAATCTATATAATTTGTCTAAATTAATTATTTCAATTTTTTCTTCTTTATTTATTATTTTTAATATTTTATTTAATGTAACTTTATTTGGATAAAAAACATCTATATCTGGATTTGTATTAAAATCTAAATTGTCTGTACAAAATGTAATTGTTATTTTTTTTGAAATTATTTCTAATTTTTTTATTATTGATAATTCCTGTTTTGTAAATCCTACAAATTCATCTATATAAATTAATGAATTATTAAATATATTGGTTTTTTCTATATTATTTTCTAATCTAGTTAGTAAATCTGTTTCATCTATATATTTATTTTCAATATTTAATTCAAATTTTTCGTAAATTAAAATCATATCTTGTAATTTTATTTTTAAATATTCGTCATTTATATTTTTTAATTCATTTTTTAAATCTGTAATTGATATTTTATTTTTTTTAAATTCTGAAATTGTTCTAATACATAAATCTATATTTTCATCAGTTTTATTTAATAATAATAAATTTTTCTTTTCTTGTTGCAGAATAGAATAAATAAGCATAGATTTTCCTGATTTAGTTAAATTATTTTTTATTCCTCCCACTTCATTTAAAACTCTATGTGCCATTCTATTAAAAGTTATTACTTCTGCATTTATAATTGCTTTTTTGTTTTCCATTAATTTTTTTTCAGCTGTAAAAGAAAACTGTTCTGGAGTAATAATAAAAATTTTTTCTTTTGCTCCATCTTTCATTATTTTTTCTATATCATTATAAATAAATTGACTTTTTCCAGTACCTGCTTTTCCGTAAACAATTCTTAAACTCATTTTAATCACCTACTGGTGAATTATATAAATTATAGCTAGAATTGTCAATATAATTAATTACAATTCTTAATTCAAGTCTTATTAAAAGTTACAATTCACGGTTGATTATAAATTAGCCCTGCCTAAAGTTTATATATTTATT
>CAMIVO010000033.1 GCA_946401865.1 uncultured Clostridia bacterium | reverse complement strand
TAATTCAACAAAAAAATTATTTTTTTCCTATATCTGTACTTATTGACTAAGTCCCTAAAATATGATAATATGAAAAAAGGGGACGGAGTTAATTTTTCACACTTGCGAAAAATTAACTCCGTCCCCTTTTTTCACTCGACATTTTCTATCTTTAGCCTTATTAAATTAAAATAATTTTAGCGTACAGTTCTACTCTATATAAAGTGAGGGCCTAGAACCAAAGTAATCGGAGGCACCGTACGGATAGCTGATGCTACGGTAACTTGGAGAACTGACGTTGTAGTAACTACCACCCCTGTAAACACGAGTGTGCGTGTCGTAGGCCTCAAGTGTCAATTCATAACGAAGTCCATATAAATCAAATATATTTTTTAATTTGTCTGCTGGCACTACTCCTGTTCTTCTATTAGTATCTTGATTTCCATTAGTACCACTAGTATCTTTTATTTTTGTATCATCTCCTATCCAATTCATTACTCTATCATACTGACTTCCCCATATCATAGTAGATTTTAAACTTCCTGCTGATATAAAATCTTTTTGCTTTTGATATAATCCATACCATACTCCTGCAGAAGATGTTTCAGCGCTCATTGATGTTGCCCCTGCTACTACTCTTGTTGTTCCATTTATTAAACTTGCTTCATATCTTCCTATATAAAATCCACCATTTTTAGCCACTGATACTGCCATTTTATTAAATTCTGTCTTTAATTGATTTGTCCATCCTGATTTGATTGTATCTGCTTCTGTTGTAATATTTTTTCCTATATATTCTGTTACATATCTTGTTATTAACTTTAAACCTCTGTTTGCAGTTGTACTCCAATCGCCATAACTTGTGGAATTTAATATATCTGGTTCTCTTAATCCACTGTTTTGAGTATATGTTTGATTTACTGTACCAAAAATCTCTCCTGTTGATGTAGCATATAGTTTTCCACATAACTCATCAGAATGTCCATCTGCTGTACAAGATAGCGTATTACCATTTAGTACTACATTACATGTATGTCCACTCTTATTGCTGTTTGTGCACATAAACATACTATTTAAGTCACTTAGTGGAACTGGTACCCATACAAATTGATTTCCTTTGCTGTCCATTATAACTAGTCCATTACTAGTTTCTGCGGTTGATGTACTCCATTTTGCATCATCTGTATCTATTGCAGTAAATCCTGTTGGTACTGCTGGTGCTCCAGAACCTATACTTGTGCTTGGAACTGTCTTGGCTGTTGATTTTACTCTATAGGCTGTACCATCTATTTTTACTGTTGTAGTTCCTGTCTTTGTTCCACATTTTATTATTCCTTCGCTTGTAACTGTGGCTATACTTTCGTCTCCTTGTGTTATCTTGTCACTTGTAAAGCTTAAAGTTGTATTTCCAACACCTGTTCCAAGTGTTCCTGGTATTATTGCTCCATCCAAATTTACGTCAGTTATACTACTTACTACCTCTATAGTTGCTGTTTTATTTATTCCTTCTACTGTAATTGATGTATTTCCTGCAGCTACTCCTGTTATTGTTATTGTCTTTTTATCATCACTTAAAGTTGCTGTAGCCTTAGTCGTATCTGCAACTATTACTTTTGTTGCCCCTCCACCTGAACTAGTATCATCTTCGCTAAATTCTGTTGGTGTTCTGTCTATTTTTAAATCGTCACTATCTGTCAAAATTTTATAGTACTTTCCACTCGATACAGCATAGTATTCACCATCACTCGAACCTTCTTCTATTGTAATTGTGGCTATATTATTTGGACTTGTTGCTCCTACTATTACTGAATTAGCACTTAATGTTATACTTCCTGAACCACCATTCTTTTTTACTATTTTGTCTTTATACTCATTCTTTGTCATTACATTTTCTATTGCTTGTTTTACTGTAGCTGAATTTCCATAATTTAATATGTCTGTACCTAATAAACTAAAATATTCTAATTTTATTGCTTCTTCTATCTGCGCTATATCTGTTACCTCTTTTGCCTCTCCCGCTCTTGTTAATATTCCATTATCTCCTGTTAACATTTGGATTGATATTCCGTGCCAATATTAGTAGCACAATGATTGTAACTACTAAAGCTATTAAAGTTATACCTTTTTGTCTATTTTTATTGTTTATCATTCTTTTCCTCCTCTTCTGAATTTTCTATACTTAAAACTTTTTCATTTTTTAATAATATATACATGTATATTAAATGTTTTCTGAAATAGCAAATTGGAGATATTTAATTTTCAATGTGCACATTATTATTAAATGAAAAATATAAAGTTCAAATTTATTATATATTTTCATACATTTTCTGTCAATGATTTTTCATTTTCTTTTTTATACAAGGTAATTTATTACAATTCAGTTTGAGTTTAACTTAAAGCTCGCGACAAAAAATTGTTTTTTACTGAACTGTAATGGTAATTTCATCTTTACACTTATTGACTAAGTACTTAAAATATGATAATATAAACAATGCAATAAAAATAGTAAATTAAATATTCATTAAATTGAATATTATAAATATCATAAATAAAGAAAGGATTGATACATAATGAGAAAATATTTTGGAACTGATGGAATCAGAAGAATTGCAAATACCGAGCTTACACCAGAATTAGTATATAAAGTTGCAAAAGCTGGTGCATATGTTTTATCAAAACATACAGACCACGCCCCTTTAATTCTAATAGGAAGAGATACTCGTATTTCTGGTACTTTAATAGAAAGTGCTATGGTTGCAGGATTTTTAAGCTATGGAGCTAATGTAAAATTATTAGGAGTTATGCCAACTCCAGCAGTTGCTTATTTAACAAGAAAATTAAAAGCAGATGCAAGTGTTGTAATTTCAGCATCTCACAATACTTATGAATTTAATGGAATAAAATATTTTAGCAATAAAGGAACTAAAATTCCAGATAGCCTTGAAGAAGAAATTGAAGAAGTTATGGATTCTGGAAAACTTGATGAACTTACTGCAGTAAATGATAAAATTGGAGTTTCTGAATATGCCTTAGAATTAGAAGAAGAATATGTTTACTTTTTTAGAAAAACATTTGATGAAGTTATAGAAAAATACAACAAAAAAGATTTCGTTGTTGGTATTGATACAGCAAATGGAGCAACATATAAAGTTGCAGAAAAAGTTTTTAAAGCTCTAGGAATAAACTATAAAATTATTAATAATACTCCAAATGGTATAAATATAAACGATAATTGTGGTTCTACTCACTTAAATAATTTAAAACAATTTGTAAAAGATAATCATTTAAGTTTAGGTATTGCATATGATGGTGATGGAGATAGATGCTTAGCTGTTGATGAAAACGGTGAAGAAATTGATGGAGACAATTTACTTGCAATTATCTCAAACAATTTAAGAAAACAAAATAAACTTAATAAAAATACTATTGTTGCTACAGTTATGAGTAATCTTGGTTTAAATAAATATTGTGAAAATAATGATTTATCATTTATTCAAACTAAAGTTGGAGATAGATATGTATTAGAAGAAATGCTTAAACAAGGATATAATCTTGGAGGAGAACAATCTGGGCATGTTATATTACTTGACTATAATCCTACTGGAGATGGAATATTAACATCTTTAATGTTAATAAAAGCATTACTTGAAGAAAATAAAAAAGCATCTGAGCTTAGAAGCTTTGTAAAAAAATATCCTCAGGTATTAGTTAATGCAAAAGTCAGCTCAGAGAAAAAATATGATTATGAAAAAAATGAAGAAATAAAAAAAGCTATTAATGACTTAGAGCAAGAATTTGCTGGAAATGGTAGAGTTTTAATTAGACCTTCTGGAACAGAACCTCTTGTTAGAGTAATGATTGAGGGTGAAAATCAAGCTTATATTTCTCAAAAAGCAAATGAAATTGCAAAATTAATAGAGGAAAAATTGAAATAACACTTGCCAAATCAACATTTTTATGATAGAATATTGGGTGTTAATTTATGAGAGTACTAAAAGGAGGTGCAAAAATGCCAAACATTAAATCAGCTAAAAAAAGAGTAAAAATAATTGAAAAGAAAACTTTAAGAAATAGTATGATTAAATCAGAATATAAATCAGCTATTAAAAGATTTGAAGAAGCATTAGAAAATGGTAATATAGAAGAAGCTACAGCTTTATTTTCACAAGCTACTAAAAAGATTGATCAAGCTTGCACAAAAGGTGTTATTGTTAAAAATACTGCAGCTAGAAAAAAATCTAATTTAGCAAAAAAATTAAATGCTGCAAATGCTTAAATATCAAATTAAAAAATTATGCATAGTTTTTTAAAAACGCGAAATCTTACGATTTCGCGTTTTCTATAATAAGAAATGTAATAAAATTACAATTATCACTCCTGGTATTCCTAAAAATCCAACAATTAATGCTGTTATCCAAGTGATATCAAGTGCAATTAATCCAGTAAGATTAATTAAAAATAATACTACTCCTCCTATTAAAGCATTAATTAATAATTTTATTATTAATTTAATTGGCAATGAAATAACTTTTAAAATTATAAATAACACTATCATTGCACCTAAAAAAGTTAAAATTTCAGTAATCATATTCTTGGTCTCCTTTCATTAAAATTTTTATTATTAAAATTAAAAACTCTCTCTCATATTCCACTTCTATCTAAAATCTTTTGCTCTTCATCATTCCCGGTAAATACAAAATAATGTATAAAAACTTATTTAATACATCTTTAATTACATTAACATTAAACTTATTTCCTGTCAAATAGCTAAACAAAATATAATGTTTAATTACATATAATCTTTTAGAAAACTTTACCCCCTTCATGTTTTTTTCCAATAGTTCTTTAAAATACATGTAATATCCATAAGGATTGCTTTTAAAGGTTTTATTTATGTTTTTAGTATATCCATCTTCTATATAACTTCCCTGTTCTATAACTTCATTTATAGCTATCAATTTATACTTTTCATCCATTTTATGATACATTCTTGCTTCTGTAATAAATTTTTCATTATGTTCTAGTTGGTGTGAATACATTTTTCTTATTTTACTATTATAAACAAGTATTTTTTCTCCACCAATATCCTCTTTAAAATATAAATCAAACATAGTTGTTATATATTCTTTTTGTTTAAATTCTTTTCCACTAATTTTACCATTTTCTTCTCTTTTTAAAAAGACTAATCCATAAAATTTTTCATTATTTAGAATTTTCTCTGCATTTTTTTCTATTATTTCAAAACTATTATTAACCAAATAATCGTCTGAATCACAATCTACCATCAAATCTCCTGTAGCCATTTTTACTGCTTCATTTATTGCTGCCATTTTACCACTATTTTTTTGATATAGATATTTTATTATTACTTTATTTTCATCTTTAAAACTTTGTACTATATTTTTTGTATCATCTATTGAACCATCATCTACAATAATCCATTCAGGAGTAATATTATATTTTAAATTTTCTTTTATGCTTTCATATAATTTAGGTAAAAAATTTGCTCTATTGTAGGTTGCAGTTAAAATACTTAATTTCATATTTTATCTCCTTGTTTTGTCCCATTTGTCGATGACAGGGGGTCATTTGGTGACGGGGAATAAATGAGACGTTTTTATTTTGACCTATTTAATCCCCGTCACCAAGTGAGACAAAAAAATGTCTCATTTATTCCCCGTCACCAAATGACCCGTCACCAAATAGGTCTTTTATTTTTTCTATTAAATCTTCATTATTAAACTCAGTTTCACTTTCATCAAAAACAATATTTTTTTGTAACACCTGCTTTAATCCTTCATATATTGCATCTTCTGTATTATCTAAAATCAATTTTCTTGCATACCCTTTTACCGCTTCTATTGCAGCTGTTTTCGTAATAATAATATTTTTATTTAAAACTTTTGCTTCATCAATTACCATTCCATATCCTTCAAATTCAGAAAGCAAAGCAAAATAATCTGCTTGCTTTACATATGGATATGGATTTGCCCTTTTTCCCATAAGCTTAAATGTATCTTCTACTTTAAGTTCTTTTATTTTTTGAGTTAATTTTTCCCTTTCAGGGCCATCTCCTATTACATAAATATTATGATTAATTTTTTCATCAATTAATCTTTTATGAACATTTATTAATCTATCAATGGCTTTTTGAGGAACAAGTCTTGCAATAGTAATTATTGAAGGTATTTTTTTATCTATATATTCTTGTCCTACCTCTTTTTTGGATTTTTCTATAATTTTTTCCTTATCTATATAATTATAAATAACTTCTTCTTTTTCTTCTATATTTGGTATTTTAAATAGATTATTAAACTCATTTTTATTATCTTTACTTACAAAAATTAATTTATCATATTTTTTGTATATTGATTTGTCTAAACTTAATTTAATTTTAGCTTTAATATTTGTTCCAAATACCTTTGAAATATCATTATGTATCCACACAATTTTTTTAGTGTTTTTACCATATTTAAAAATTCTAGTTATCGGTCCTTCAAGAAAAGCTACTTGTATATCAAATTTTCCTTCAATGTACTTTTTATATATACTTTTTCCACAAGTTAGTACTTTTATGGGGATAACTTTTTTCTTAAAAGAATTCATTTCATTATATGAAAAATCAAATAAATTTATTATTTTAATTTTTTTATCTAATTCATCCTGGAATACGCCTTTTCCATATAATGTAAATATTGTTATATCATATTCATCTTTTAGTTTATTTGCAATATCGACTAATACTCGTTCAGCTCCACCTAGTGTTAAGCTGGTTATCCCAAAAACTATTTTTTTCACTATTTCTCACCTCATACATCACACTTTTTTAAAAGAATAATTAATATAATTGCCATAGTCATACTTGAAAAATTAAAAAATACATATCCAGATAAACTTGACAAAAGAAACGCTAATCCACATCCAGTAATATACATTATTTTATCTATGTTTATATTTTTAATTTTTTTATAAATACCAATAAACAACATATATAAAATCGGCCCAAAATATAACCCAAATCCTATAATACCGAAATTACATAAAATTGCTGGCACTTCCATTTCCATAACTAATTCACCTGTTTGATTTTTATAACCATTTCCAAACAATAATAGTAAAATATTTTTTTGCTCTTTTACTAGAAATATATTATATATTAGTTGTTGGTTTCTTAAATTTACATTAGAGATTTTGTGTTTTTCGGCATATTCACATAAGTCTATTATTGCATTTTTCTCTGCTTCTGACATATATTCTTCTGAAATTTCATTATTTTTTATTTTTTTATAAATATCTAAAATATCTCCTGTAACAAATCTAACAGTTTGTGTTTCTTCATCAATATTATTTAATTCATTTTGCTTTAAAAATTTTCTTCTTTCTAAAGTTCTTGAACCTAATACAAACATAATAATAGTAGTAAATATGATTCCAAAGGTTATAATAATTATCTGTTTTTTATTAAATTTTACTTTTTCTCTAATTGCAATAAAAAATTTACCAATAATCCAAACAGCTATAATAATGCAAAATCCAAATAGTCCTGTTCTCATTCCAGAAAAAACAACTAAATAAATCCCAGAAAAAATAATTAATATTATTTTTCCCCATTGTTTAAAATTAAAATCTGATAAAACTATACATAGACTCAAAATTAATACAGTACATAAGCTATTTCCAGACTCAAAATATCCTTTATAACCTATTCCTTCTAAATATGTTGATGATGAAGTATTTGTTAATATTGAAAAATATAAAGATACTATATATATAATTAAACTTATAAAAACTACTTTTTTAACTTTATTTTTATCTTTTATAATTGCATAAAATAAATATAAATTAATTATCATTAATGAATAATTTATAATATATTGGATTTCATTTTTTATATTTCCATATGAACTTCCATTATGTAGCTTTTGAAAAAAATATAAATGTATTATAGAATATAATAAATAAATACTTATTGCTAATATTTTTTTCTTTTTGTTTTTTTCTGTAAAAAATAAAATTATAAAACAAATACATGGTATTATAGGTCTAATGATTGTGCTAGGTGAATAAGAGGTTTTAAAAAAATTTCTAAACAGAAAGCTTGTAATATCTAGTAAAGGGCATATAAGTATATATAAACATAATAAATTCTCCAAAGTACATAATTCTTTTAATTTTTTCATTTAAACTCCTAATAAAATTAAATTGATAAATAACATGTTGTTAGATAATTGCTATATTTTCAGTAATCTTTACATTAAATACATTATAACACAATACATTTTAAAAGTAACTTTATTCACACTTCTCATATAAATATTTTTCAAGTTTTTATTTTTTAATATTTTATTTTTTTTCCATTCTGGAAATTGAGTATTTAAATTATTCCAAGTTTCTTTAAGCGCATTTTTTCGTTCTTCTTTATTTTTTATTTTACACATTCTTTTCATTGAACTACATAATAAAATTCTAGTATATGTGTATTCTAGCTGTTCTTTATATTCTTGATAAATTCCTTTGGATTTGTAAAATTCAATTACATTATTTAAAACTACAAATATATCTTTTGTTCTATTTGTTTGAGTATTTACAATTGAATTTTCTCTTTGAACATAATGAATAAAATACTTTTTTACAAAAGATATTTTATTTAAAGATGGTAAAATTTTATAAAAAAATTCAACATCTTCATATCTTAAGCCATTTGGAAATTCTATTTTTTCTTTTTCTATTATATCTCTTTTTATTAATTTGTTCCAAGCTACAACTCTAGCTTTTTCTAGTGCATCTTTTTTTCCATTATAAATTACTCCACAATCATATACTTGTTTATTCGGGTATTCCCATATAAAATCACATTCTACCATATCTGATTTTTCTTTTTGAGCAGTATTATACATCTCTTCATACATTGTTGGTTCTATGTAATCATCAGAATCCAAAAATGCAATATATTCCCCTTTTGCATAAGGAATTCCATAATTCCTTGCACTTGATAAACCACCATTTTCTTTATATAAATATTTTAATTTATTTGGATATAATTTCAAATATTTTTCAATTATTTTTTTAGAGTTATCTTTTGAACCGTCATCTACAAAAATAATTTCTATATCAGATAAAGTCTGAGTTATAAGAGTTTTTATGCATCTTTCTATATATTTTTCTACATTATATACTGGAACTATAACACTTACTTTTGGCATTTTTTACCCTTTCATAAAATATTATTTCTTTTCATAAACTGATATATCTATAGCATTAATGTATCCTTCTTCATTATATTCCATTTTTATATTATAGGTATATTTTTGGCTTGATAAAGCATTAATTATTTGTTCTGCTTTTTCATCATTTTTTACTCCAGATTGAATTAAAATCTTTATATGTCTACCATCAATTACTTCAAAATTTGTCATGTTTTTTCCTGCTGTTTTTAATAATTTTGTAACAGTTGCTATATCAGTATTTTCTCCCTCATATAGAACAAATTTATTATTGAATCTTTGTTTTTTAAGTTCTAAATTATTTAATTCTATATTCTTTCTCTCAGTTTCTTTTTTATCTATCCAAATTGAAATATTATTTAATAATTTTGTATTTATTATTGCTTTTTTATCCTCTATTTGTTTTATTATTCTATTATTTAAACTAACAAAAATATTCTCAATAGTATCACTTTCGAAATTATTTAATAATATATTATTATTTTCCTCGAATTTTCTTTCTATTTGTTTTTTATTTGAAAAATCAAATACAGTTTGTAAATCTATTTTTATTTGATTTATACTTTTACTTTTATATAAAAAGCTTCCAGCTTCTGTTATTTTATTTTCATCTGATACAGTTTTTAAACTGATATCATAACTTTTATCATTGTCTTCATATGCAATATGTCTTAATCCATCTGCTTGTTTTCCTAAAGTATAAAGAGTAACATCTTCTCCTTCTGATGTCAATTTAATAGTTTTATAGCTTAATTCTGTACCATTTTTGTTATTTAAATCTATTATATATTCTCCAGCATCAGTTTTCATAGATGTTCTATAAGTTGTCCCCTTATATTGATATACATTAAATGTAATCATTTGACTATTTTGTCCTGTATATTCAATTGAATCATAAATTTCTTGTAATTTTTTTGTGTATCTTTCTTTAAGGCTTTCTCCTTCAGGCACAATAATTCCAAATTCTTTTATCTCATTATCAATTTTTTCTAACTTAGATAATATTATTGTATCATTTATTGCCTCATTTAAAATTTTTCTGTATATTTTATCTACTTCTGTTTTACTAAGTGTAAGAGTATATTGCTTTGCATTTTCTAAACTTTCTGTATTACTTAAAGTTATTGTTACATTGTTTTTTGAAGAATAGCTTTTAGAATCAATATCTGAGAAAATAGCATTAGAATACTTTTCTCTTAAAGTATTGATTTCTTCTTCTGATAAGTCAAATAAACCTGAAAAATTTACATTATCAGGATTAATTTTTTCTTGAAAATATGTTCCATTATATCCTAAATTTGATACAACATAATACATTGTTGCATTTTCTATACTTACAAACTGTTGAACAAGATTTGATAATCTTAAACCATATACTTCATTTTGCCTTAATAATTCAATATTTGCAAGTTCTTCATTTCCATAACTTGCTTTTATATTTTCATAAAAAGCATTTTCTGAATTATTTGAAATTCCTTCAGCTGTTATTTTATAAATTTCTTCTTGATCATTTTCGGTTTCTAAATAGCTAAAATTTATTTCTGTATTCTCTGTATAATCATTATTTCTTATATAATCTATATATTTTTCTCCAGTACTTACATCAAATACAGTTGCTATATTTTGAACATTTTGGAATAAATATTTTTGGAATAATGCTTCTTTAGATTTTAGTAAATCTGTTGTAAAATATAGTATTCCTCCTATTATAGCAATTAAAAACATTGCAACAATTAATAATATTATAATTATTTTTAACTTTTTTTCCATATTATTAATATACCTTTCTATTAATTATTTTCTTTGTCTTAGAGCTCCATATATGACTATTCCTGTTGATACAGAAGCATTAAGTGATTGAGTTTTACCAATCATAGGAATTTTTATTAAGAAATCGCAATTTTTCTTTACAAGTGAACTTATTCCATTTGCTTCATTTCCAATTACTATAGCTAAAGGTCCAGTTAAATCTTGCTCATAATAAAATTTTTCACTATCTACAGCTGTACCACATACCCATATTCCGTTTTCTTTTAATTTATTTATAGCATCATTTATATTATTAACACGTGCAATTTTCATATATTCTAAAGCTCCACATGCTACCTTGCTAACTGTACTATTTACTGATGCTGCTCTTCTTTTAGGTATAATAATTCCATCTACTCCAGCCGCCTCAGCAGTTCTAATTATTGCTCCTAAATTATGTGTGTCTTCGATACCATCTAAAATTAAAATAAAAGGGTCTTTATTTTTTTCTTTTGCTTGTTCTAAAATATCTTCTATTTCAGCATATTCATATGGTGGAACAATTGCAATTACTCCTTGATAGTTATCTGTTCCTGCCATCATGTCCATTTGTCTTTTATCTTTTTCAACTACAACAATCTTTTTTTCATTAGCAATTGCAATTATTTTTGTAATTGATCCTTTTTTTTCGCCCTTTGTTATATAAATTTTATTTATATCTTTTCCACTTTCTAATAATTCTAAAACCGCATTTCTTCCTTCTATTTGATCATCAAAATGCTTTTCTTCTTTATATTGCTTTTTTTCTTCAAATGTTTTCTTTTTCTTATTTCTTAAATCTTTTTCATTTTTTCTTTCTCTAATTTTCATTAAAAATCTCCTTTTTCTTATCTTACAACATTATAGCATATTTTTACATTTTATCCAATACGTTTTTCAATTTTATGTAATAAAAGATTACAATTTATAGTGTATTATTAAGGTGCACAACAAAAGTACTCTGTTGAAGCGAATGTGAAGCAATCTAGCGTAATTTCTTAATCAATTTTAGGACAAGAGTTCATTTTGCGAAGCAACAATGGAAGGGAGTCCAAAAATTGATTTAGAAATTAGCGTTGATTGGCTGAAGCCGAGCAAAACAAAGTACTTTTATTGTGCACTTTAATAATACATTATAAATAAAAAAAGGATGAAATTATTTTTCATCCTAATAATATTAAAATTTTCTTTTTCTAGCAGCTTCAGATTTTTTCTTTCTTTTAACACTAGGTTTTTCATAGTGTTCTCTTTTACGAACTTCTTGAACAACACCATTTCTAGCGCATTCTCTTTTAAATCTTTTTATTGCATCTTCTATATTACCATCTTTTACATATACTGACATTATTTATTCCCCCCCTTCAGGTCATACATAAACGTATGTGGGATTTTTTTAGGTCGTATCTTCTTACCTTTTTTACCCGATATACCTTATTATTATACTCTAAGTAGCCTATGGTTGTCAAGTGTTATAATGAATAAATTTCAAATAAAAATTAAAAAGGGATTTACGCATAAAAATAAATATATAAACTTTAGGCAGGGCTAATTTATAATAAACCGTGAATTGTAACTAAAGTTTATTACTATTTAAATAAAAAATAATGCATACCATCATTTTATATAACAGTATGCATCATTTTTTAATTACATAGCTTCTTCAAGATTTTCTTCTTCATTATTATTATTTTCAGAATTTTTTACAACTTCTAAGCTTCCGATAGAAACTTCATAAGCTACCTTATTTTCTACAGTTCCATCTTCATATTTTTTCTCATAATTTCTTGATTGTATTCTACCAACAATTTTTACCTCTGTTCCAACTTCTAGGTTTTGGCAGAATCTTGCATTTCTTCCCCATGCTATAGATGGAATATAGTCAGATTTATTATATGCTCTATTAACTGCTAATAATATATCTGCAATCTCTCTTCCAAATGGTGTTTGTCTGTATATAGGTTTTTTGCATATGTAACCTATTAAAACAACTTCGTTTGTAACAATATCTTTTCTTGCAAAGTCATTTGCTATAACTTCATTTCCATTTTCATCTAATTTATGTTCTTGTTCTGTTTCTTCTAGTTTTTGAACATCTTTAGCAAAAACAGTTAATATTAATCTGTTTTTTTCATTTTCATAGCTGTTGTAAGATCTAAATTGACCTTTTATAAGTAATGTTGTACCAATTTGCATCATTTCATCATTAATTAATCTTTCTGAAGCAGTAACTGGTATGATATCTTCACTACCACTTAAACGAGGTATTTGAAGATCAAATGAATAGAAACTTTCTCCGTAAATTTCGTGACTAAATTTCTTTTCAGATGTAACCTTTCCAACTAATGTTAAGTTGTTGTTTTCTAAATAATTTGTATCCAATTTTAATTCCTCCCTATTTCTTTTTTGGATTTTATCTATTGTTGTAATTATCTTTCCGTAAAACCTCACTTCCATTATTATACAACATTTTTTTGGAATTGTCTACATAAAATGTTATTTTTTTGAAATTTTTTTGTAATATTTCTGTAATAAGTTTAATTTTAATATAAATTAGCTTAGAGTGTAAGGTATAAATTCTCCATAAATTTTCAAAACAGTAAAAACTGCCATAATATTATATAATTTATTTATATTATGTTTCATTATTTTTATGCCTACTTCTTGTTCTTCAATTATTTTTTCATTTATATCCTGTATTTTATTTTGAATACATAACATAATATTATCTTCTTTTATACTTGAGATTGTAATTTTAGCATTTGTATTAAATCCATATGTAATCATACTTTTATTTTTTTCTACTAGTATTTTATTGTCCTTAATATCAATATTTACAAGAATATAGTTTGCTTTTTCTATTATATTTCTTATATAATTGGATGTTTCTAGTAACTTAGATATATCTTCTTTTATTATTAAAACATCAAATTTAACATTTTTTAAATTATCTAAGCTTTTTTTATTAATATTAAAAACTTCAAATTTCTTTGTTTTTGAATTTTTACAAATTTCATTTTTTATAAAATTATTGTCATTTTCCTTTGCAAAAACTCCAATAAAAGGCATACTACACTCCCCTTTTGTATAATTTACTTTAATTATATCCTTTTTATTAACATTTTATACCAATTTTATTTATCATTTTAACAGTATTTTTATTTAATGTTTTATTTTAAAAATTTTGTTTCATTTTCCTCACTTTGGGCTCTCTGTTTACAATTCCTAATTTGCAACAATATCAGATATAGTATTATCTAAAGTATTATTTACAATCTCATTTTTTTCAATATTTACAGACGTACTTTGAGTATCATTTATATCTGAATTTAAAAAGGATGATATAAAAAACAAAATAACAATTGTTAACACAGATACTACATAAGCATATATTTTCTCTTTATTTATTATCAAAAACATAAAAAACCTCCGATAATAACATTATATGCATATTATCGGAGATAAATGATTATTTTATTTGTTTCATAACTTCTTCTGCAAAATTTTCTTCTTTCTTTTCTATTCCTTCACCTTTTTCTAATCTTGCAAATTCAATTATTTCACAGTTATTTTGTTTTAATAATTCTGATACTTTTATATCTGGATTTTTTACAAATTCTTGTTCAACTAAACAAATTTCACTATAGAATTTTCCAATTCTTCCTTGAACAATTTTTTCAGCTATTGCTTCTGGTTTTCCTTCATTCATAGCTTGTACTTTTAGGATTTCCATTTCTTTGTCAAGTCTTTCTTGAGGAACAGCTTCTCTATTTAGGTATTCTGGTCTAGCTGCTGCAATTTGCATACAAACATCTTTTGCTAAATTAGAATCTCCTCCTTTAATATTTACCAAAACTGCTATTTTTCCGTCCCCATGGATATATTTTTCTATTAAACCATCTGTAGTTTCAAATCTTTTAAATCTACGAATGCTTAATTTTTCTCCAATTTTAGCTGTTTTATCTATTAAAACATCTGAAACTTTCTTTCCAGCTTCTTCTAAAGATTCTTGTTCTAATAAGCTTTCTACATCTGCAGGATTTTTTAATACTATTTGTTTTGCAACTGCTTCAACAAAGCTTCTAAATTCTGCATTTTGTGCAACAAAGTCTGTTTCTGAGTTAACTTCTACAACTGCTCCTACTTTTTGATCTTCTGAAACATATCCTAAAACTAAACCTTCTGCTGCTATTCTGTCTGATTTTTTAGCTGCTTTAGCAATTCCTCTTTCTCTTAAAAGTTCAATTGCTTTTTCCATATCTCCATCAGCTTCTGTTAAAACTTTTTTGCAATCCATCATTCCTGCACCTGTTTTTTCTCTTAAATCTTTAACCATTGTAGCTGTAATCATAATAAATCCTCCTTTTATATTATAAATTAGAGGCTAGATTTTTTCTCCAACTTCTAACCTCTTTTTAAACCAATATTATTCTTCTACTGTTTCTTCTGCTTCAGCAACAACTTCTTCCATAGTTTCAGGAGCTTTTTCTTCTTCAACCATTTCTTCAGTTTCGCTTTCTTCAGATAGAACTTGTTCAAAGCTTTCGCCTTGTCTTCCTTCAATAACTGCATTAGCCATAACATCAGTAATTAATTTAACTGCTCTTATAGCATCATCATTTCCTGGAATAGGATAATCTAAAACTTCTGGATTGCAGTTTGTATCAACTATTCCTACAGTTGGAATATTCAATTTTTTTGCTTCACTAATTGCATTAGCTTCTTTTTTTGGATCTACCAAGAAGATAACTCCTGGCATTTCTTCCATATCTTTAATTCCACCTAAGTTTGTTTGAAGTTTTTCCATTTCTTTTTTTAATAAGATAACTTCTTTTTTAGGTAATACATCAAATGTTCCATCTTCTTGCATTGTTTCTAAGTCTTTTAATCTTTTTATTCTTGTTTTGATAGTTTTGAAGTTTGTAAGCATTCCTCCTAACCATCTTTGATCAACATAGAACATTCCGCATTTTTCTGCAGCTTCTTTAATGCACTCTTGTGCTTGTTTTTTTGTACCTACGAAAAGAATTGTTTTTCCTTCTTCAGCTTGACTTCTGATAAATTCGTAAGCTTCATCTAATTTTTTAGATGTTTTTTGTAAATCGATGATGTGAATTCCATTTCTAGCTTGAAATATGTATTCAGCCATTCTTGGATCCCATCTTCTTGTTTGATGTCCAAAATGAACACCAGCTTCTAGTAATTGTTTCATTGCAACTACTGCCATTTTTTATTCCTCCTTTTTGTTATTTCTTCCATAAGTATCAAAACTTTCAAAGACCTTATTTTAAGGCACTTCTTTGAATAGCTCCACTTATGTGTTTAATCAACGTTTGATATTATACCACAGATTTTAGCAAATATCAAGGGTTTTGCAGAACTTTTTGAGTAATTTTTATAATTATGCATTAATAACCTGTAGTCCATCCTGCTTCTAAAAAAGAATCATAGTTACTTAACGTAGTACATTTATTAACTAATGCTTTAGGAATCTCTAGTTTTTTTAATGTTTTATCTTCTATTTTTGTTCCTTTTGGAAGTAAATTTAGAACATCATTTAAGGTTTCATCAGATAATTTTGAGCAACTTCTAAACATTGCATTTGTATCAGTTACATTACATATGTTAAACTCTCCAAATTGTATATTTTCTAGGTTAATACATCCATTAAACATCATTGATATTGATTTTGCTTTTTCCATATTAAAACAACTTATATTGATAGATTTTAAGCTTCTACATCCTCCAAACATATATCTAAACTCTACAACACTAGAAGTATCCATCTTGCCAAAGTTTATGTCTGATAAATTATGACATGCAAGAAACATCCATCCAATATTAGTTACATTTCTTGTATTAAATCCACTCAAATCAAGTTTTATTATATTTTTGCAACTGTCAAACATTCTAAACATATTAGTTACTTTTTCAGTATTGAAATTACTTAAATCTAGAAAATCTATAGAGTTACATCCTGCAAATAAACATTGCATACTTTGTACATTTTTAGTATCAAAATTACTCACATCCAAATTTGATAATTTGCTACAATTGTAAAACATATAATACATACTTCTAGAATTCTCAGTATGCAAATATTCAATATTTTCTATACTTTCAAGATTAGTGCAACTCATAAACATCTGAGAACAAGTTTTAGGCGATATGGGTTCTTCTATAATAACTTTTAATATATCTGGCGAGTTCCATTGAGTTCCTTCTTCATACCCTTCAAGTTTTGTCGCTCTTAATTTTAATGTTCCATCAGTTTCCAATTTTGCATATATTTTTGTACTCTCAGAAAATTCTTCAATTTTTTTTATTTCTCCATTTGGTTTTATTTTATACTTATTTAAACTTTTATTAAATGTTACGTCAATGTTTTTTCCGCTTTTTTTAATTGAAACATCTTCTTTTTTCAAAGCATCTTTTAAATTATTTTCTTCTATTTCTCCATATTTGTTTTTTTGAGATGCTTGAATGACAGCAATATCAATAATTTCTTTTTCTTCACTGTTTTCTACATTATTTTTAGCTTTACTAGCATTTTTTATTATTCCATTATCTCCATTTAGCATATCTATACTTATTCCTGCTAAAATCAAAAGTATAATAACAGTTACTACTAAGGCAATAAGTGTAATTCCTGATGTTTGTTTTATCTTATGTCTATCCATCTTTTTCTTTTCCTTTCGTTTATTGCTTAGACACTATTTTTTTATTTGAACAATATAAAATAACCACTCTGTCATATATTTTCTTTGACTTATATTATTAAATATATAAATTAACAATGTCATTTGTTTTAGATTATATGAAAATTAAGCATTTGTCAAGGGTATAGATATATTTTTATAAAATCCTATTACATAACATGATATACTGTTAAAATATATCATTTAATAATTTTCAACCATATCTACATAATTGCTTATTCCTTTAGGTAACTTTTTTATCATTTTATCACCTCCTAAGATTTTCTAGTATTAGACTACTATACAAAAAATAAAATAGTAAGAAAATATTTTAATTTTCTTACTATCTATTTATTTGATAGTTACAATTCACGGTCAAATTACTAAAAGCCCGCGCTAAGTTTATATATTTATTTTTAAAGTAAACTTGTGCGGGGACCACTTTCTTACA
>CAMIVO010000032.1 GCA_946401865.1 uncultured Clostridia bacterium | reverse complement strand
CATAAAAATAAATATATAAACTTTAGGCAGGGCTAATTTATAATAAACCGTGAATGTGACTTTAATTTATTTTGAAAAATTTTATTTGTTTTGAAAATCTCCATAAAACTTTGTAATTTCTATTTTTGATTTTCCTTGTTTTACTTTATCATCTGCCTTAACAATTAAATCTACATCATATACATTTTTTAAGTTGCTTATATTTTCTCTTCTTTGCCCCACTACATTATTGACATCTTGTGGATTTACAATTACTTCTACTTCTTTAACTTTTGCATTTAATTTTTTTATTTTGTCAACTATTACATCATACCACATTCCAGATTCTACTAGTTGTCTAAATGCAGGATGAAATGGACCTGCTACAACTTCGCTATTTTCATTTGTTGGATCTGATATTGTATCTGTTGGTTGTAAACCAATTCTAATAACATCTATCTTCTTTTTAGTAAACATTTTTACAAGTTCTTTACAAATTTCTACAGCTTGAGTAACTGTTAAAGCTTTATAATTTCCTTCATTATAATCTTTTTCTAATTTTGTACCTTTTATGACTAACACTGGATAAATTCTAATCATTTTAGGTTTTAATTTTATTAGTTGTTTTGCTGTATTTATTTCATCTAAAGTTGTGCTTTCTGGAAGTCCAACCATCATTTGATGTCCTAATTTAAATCCATAAAATCTTATTAATTTTGAAGCTTTTTTTACATCTTCAAAAGTATGACCTCTTCCTGCTTTTTTTAATATATAGTCATTTGCAGATTGCACTCCAAGCTCTATGGTTTTTACTTTATATTTTTTTAGCCTTTTTAATATTTCTTTATTTATGTAATCTGGTCTAGTTGAAATTCTGATACTTTGAACCTTTTTTTCTTTGACATATTCATATGCTGTACTTAAAAGTTCAACTTGTTTTTCTTCTTCAATTGCAGTGAAGCTTCCTCCAAAAAAAGCAACTTCTACAATTGAGTTTTCTTTGACATATTTAAGGTGATCTTCAATTATTTTTTTTACATCTTCTTTTGTAACTTGTTTAGTCTGCCCACTTATTGATTTTTGGTTACAAAATACGCAATCATTTGGGCATCCTAAATGTGGTACAAATATTGGAATTATATATTGTTTTTTCAATTTTCTCACCTCTTTTTTTTCAAATTTTCAATTGCATATTTTGCAGCTTCCATTTCTGCATGTTTTTTGCTTTTTCCTACACCTGTTGCAAGTACTTTTTTATTATATATTACCTCTGCTTCAAATTCTTTATTGTGATCTGGACCTGTTTCTCTTATAATTTTATATTGAATATCAACATCTCCATTTTTTTGAAGAATTTCTTGCAATACAGTTTTATAATCTTTTTGTCCAACATTTTTACTTGCAATTTTTATTTCATCTTTTAAATTGTTTAAAATAAATTGTTTTACAGGCTCTAATCCTCCATCTAAGTACATTGCTGCAATTACAGCTTCTACGCTATCTGCTAAAATAGCTGGTTTTACCTCTCCTTCAGTCATTCTTTCTGACTTTCCAAGATTTAAAAAATCACTAAATTTATGTGCTTTAGCAATTTTATAAAGACTTTCTTCGCACACTACTTGAGCTCTAACTTTAGTCATTTCTCCCTCTTTTAAGTCTGTATAATTAGTATATAAAAATATACTTGAAATAAACTCTAATATACTATCTCCTAAAAATTCTAATTTTTCGTTACTTTGCACATTTTTCTCATATGCGTAAGAAGTATGTGTAAGAGCTGTTCGAAGTAAATTTTTATTTTTAAAAGTATATCCAATTTGACTTTCTAGTTCTGCATAATTCATTTTAAATTTCATTCCTTTTGCATTTTTTATATATTATATACCAAATTTCATATTTTTCAAGTAAAATAAAAAATTTTTTCACTAGGGACTGTCCCCAATGAAAAAATTTTGTTTTATCCAACATTTTCTTTGATGTATTCAACAACATCTCCAACTGTAACAACTTTTTCTGCTTCACCATCTGGAATTTCTATGTTAAATTCCTCTTCAATTCCCATTATTAATTCTACTAAATCTAAAGAATCTGCTCCTAAATCATCTATAAAATTTGATTCTGTTGTTACATTATCTTCAGATACTTGTAATAGGTCTACAATAATTCTTTTTACCTTTTCAAATATTTCTTCTGAACTCATAATGTAAGTTCACCTCCTCTCAAGTTTGAAAATGATATATTTATTTTTAATACCACTTTATTTATATAAAACATTTATATTATATGTTCTTTTATTTGTCAATAGATATTATAATTATTTTTCAAATTCTTTTGTTAAATTTTCTACAGTTTTATTATTTACAAATGCTTCTGCTTGTTTTATAGTATACTCAAATAGCCTTTCGTCACTACTTCCATGTGCTTTTACAACTGGTTTTTTTACTCCTAAAAACAAAGCTCCACCATAAGTTTTATAATCCATTGATTTTGCAAATTTTTTTATTGCTGGAAGTGATGGTATTGCAGCTATTTTAGCAAGTAATGTTCCAGCTAAATTTTCTTTTAGTGATTTTTTTACAAATTTTCCTAATCCTTCAACAGCTTTTAAAAATACATTTCCTGTAAATCCATCTGTAACTATTGCATCTATTTTTCCTGAAAACGCATCTCTTCCTTCAACATTTCCAATAAAGTTTATATTTAGTTCTTCTGATTTTTCTTTTAATAGTTTGTAACTTTCTTTAGTTAGCTCATTTCCTTTAGTTTCTTCTGTTCCTATATTTAAAAGTCCTATTTTTGGATGTTCTATACCAAAAGTATTACGTATGTATATACTTGCCATTTGAGCAAATTGAAGTAGATTTATTGGTTTGCAATTTGTATTTGCTCCAGAATCTATTAAAACTAGTCTACTTTTATATGAAGGCAAAATTCCAGCCATTGCTGGTCTATCTATTCCTTTTATTCTTCCTACAAGTAAAGTGGCTCCTGCAAGTAATGCACCTGAATTTCCTGCCGAAATAAATACATCCCCTTCTCCATTTTTTATCATATTAAATCCAACAACCATTGAAGAATCTTTTTTATGTTTTATACTGTCTGTTGGTCCATCTGTCATTTCTATTGTTTCAGTTGCATTTTTTATAGAAAGTCTTGGAGATATTTCATTTATAGTTTTTCCAAATAATTCCTTTATTCTATTTTCTATAACTTCTTGTTTTCCTATTAATATGACCTCTGCTTTAATTTGGTTAATAGCATTTACAGCTCCTTTAATATTTGCATCAGGAGCGTTGTCTCCTCCCATAGCGTCTAAAAGTATTTTCATTTTTTTATTCCTTTCAAATTGTTTATTTTATTTTAATATTATTTTTTTGAAAAATCAACTTTTTTTATATTTTCTTTATTTATTTCTTAATCCATTAGATTCTTTATATATTCTGTCATATTTTTTTGCTATTTCTTTTTTATTTTTTGGTACATTTTTATATACCAAAAAGTCTCTACATATATAATATAAAATTAATGGCTTAATTATATGTTCATCTTTTTTTAATTTATATAAAAATTTGTTTTTTTCTATAAAGAAATTATTTTTAATTATAATCTTTTGATATCTATTAAAAAATACCTGTACCAATATTAATTGTTTAATTTCTATTTTAAAATTAGAATGTTTTCTTAAATATGGACATACAAAAAGTTTGCAAGATAAATTTTGATTTTTACAATGCTCTATTGGATGTAAATACTCACATTGATGAACTCCATAAATTTGAGAGCCCAAGTTTTTATACCAAAAAGCATAACAGCATCCATTTTCTCTTGGATTTTTATTTTGTCTTTCATAAATGCAGGTATTATGATCAAATTTACATGGGTCTTCTTCTCTCCATTTTTTATCCAATTGATTACAAATACTGTCATAGATAAATTCATATTTTTTTTCTTTTTTTTCAATGAAAATTGCTTTTATACAAGATAAAATTTCATCATTTTCATTTTCTACTATTCCTATTAATTTGTAGTTATTATAATCTATTCCATAATATTTTTTTCTTTTCTTTTTAATTGTTTTAATAGTTTAATATTCTGCTTACTATTATCTGTAAATTTAATAAAAAATAATTTAACATTTTTATTATTTTCTATTTTTTCTCTTATTTCAGATTCTAATGAATTATATTCTTTAAAGTTTATAATAACTTTTTTTTCATCTATTTTTATCATATATTTCTTCACTCTAATTACTTATTTCATTTAAAATCTCTTCTGCAATGTTTCTTCCATCTCTAGCTGCCCATGCAACGGTTTTCATACCACCTCTTACATCTCCTCCTGCAAATATTTTAGGATTTGATGTTTTATATTTTTCATTTATGTTTATATTTTCCTTTTTGTCAAGTTCCAACCCCAATTCTTTTACAAATTCATCTGTTTTAGAGCCTAATGCCATAATAACATAATCTGCTTTTATATTGTAATTGCTTCCTTCTATGTTTACTGGTGAAAGTCTGGTATCTCCCTCTTTTTTTACAAGTTCTGTTTTTATTAATTCTATATTTTCAACTTTTTCTGTTCCATTTATTTTTACAATATTATTCTGAAATAATATTTCTATTCCTTCTTTTTCTGCCTCTAGAACTTCTTTTTCTTCTGCTGGCATTTGCTCTTTTGCTCTTCTATATACTATTTTTACGTTTTGTGCACCTAGTCTTTTTACAGTTCTTGCTGTATCCATAGCAACATTTCCGCCACCATTTACAATTACAGTTTTTCCATCGAAATTTGGATAATTTCTTTTTTCTAGTAGTTCGTTTCCACCATATACTCCATTTAGTTTTTCTCCCTGTATTCCCATTTTAGTAGAAACATTAGCTCCAAAAGTTAAAACTACATAATCATAATTTTTTTCTAAAAAATCCAACTTAAGATTTTCTCCTAATTTTTGGTTATATTTAACTTCTATTCCTAAATCCAAAATTTTGTTAATTGTGTTTTGAACAATATCTTTTGAAAGTCTAAAATTTGGAATACCATACATTAAAAGTCCACCTAAAAACTCATATCTTTCATAAATTGTAACTTTAACTCCCTGTTTTGCTAAGAACGCTCCACAAGTAAGACCTGCAGGGCCACCTCCAACAATAGCAACTTTAATTGTTTGCTTTAAGTTTGCTTTTTCTTTGAGTATTTTTAAATTATTTTCAATTGCATAATCTCCTATAAAAGCTTCTAATTCACCAATATTTACTGCTTTTCCTTTTATTCCTCTAACACATGAGCCTTCGCATTGCTTTTTATGTGGACATATTCTTCCACAAATTGAAGATAAAACTGTTGTATTTGATAATGTTTCGAAAGCTTCTTGAAATTTTTCTTCTTTTATGTATTTTATAAATTCTGGTATATTATTGTTTAAAGGACATCCTTTTAAGCTACAGGGTTTTAATTTACAATTCAAGCAATATTCGGACATTTGCTTTATTTCTTGGTTCATTATTTCCTACCTCTTAACTCAATTCTTTCTCTTTGTTTATTACTTCTTTCAAATCATTAATAAAATCTATTTTCTTTGTTTCATCTCTAAGCATTGCTGCTGGGTGCCACGTAGGCATGTAAAAAATATCTTTTTTTTCTATCCACTTTCCTCGTGTTTCTGTTATTTTATATTCTTTTCCTAAAATATTTTGTAGTGCTATTCTTCCTAATAGTACTATTATTTTAGGTTTTATTATCATTACTTGATTTCTTAAATAATTTATGCAAGCATTTATTTCGTCATCCTGTGGATCTCTGTTATTTGGCGGTCTACATTTTACAATATTGGCAATATATACATCTTCTCTATTTATTCCCAGTATATCAAATGCATGGTTCATTAAAATTCCTGCTTTGCCAACAAATGGAATTCCTTGAGTATCTTCATCTGCTCCAGGACCTTCTCCAATAAACATTATTTTTGACTGTATGTTTCCATCTCCAAATACAATGTTTGTCCTATTATTACATAACTTGCAATTTTTACAATTTTGAATTGCTTTTTGCAAATCTTCTAGCTTTTCATACATTTTTATCACCTTATAATCTTGAAATAAATAGTCCTATAACAATTATTCCAATTATAACTCTATATATTGCAAAAACTTTGAAGCTTCCTTTTTTTAAATAATCCATTAAAAATTTGATAATTAGTACTCCTACTATAAAACTTGAAACTACCCCAACTAAAAATGGTATTCCAAAATTGAAATGTGTTATATCAAATATTACTGCAGCAGCTGTAATTGGAGCTCCAAGCATAAATGAATATTTTGCAGCAGATTCTCTGTCTATTCCTAATTTTCTTGCAACTGTCATTGTTATTCCTGATCTTGAAACTCCAGGAAATGCTGCAGCTAAAGCTTGTGATATTCCTATGAGCATTGATTGTTTAAAATTTATATGATAATAGCTAGTATCTGACTTAGATTTTTTATCTACAATATATAGCAATATTCCCATTACAATTAGTGCAATTGCAATCATTAACATTTCTACATTAAGATTGTCTCCTATTATATTTTCTACAATTTTATCTAAAACTAAGCTTAAAACACCTGCAGGAATTGTTGCAAAAACAATGTACCAGAAAATTCTTCCGCTCTTTTGTGTGTTTTTTCTTAATAACTTGATTGTAGCCTCCGATAATTAGTTTTATCCAATCTTTATAAAAGAATAAAAGTATTGCTAGTAGTGTACCCAAATGAAGGGCTACATCAAATGATTCGGAAATTTTCTCCCATCCAAAAATCCAAGGAAATAAGTTTAAATGTGCAGAGCTAGACACTGGTAAAAACTCTGTTAATCCTTGAATTATTCCTAAAATTAAAGCATGTATTGTTGCTGTCATTTTTATCACCTTTCCTATTCTATTTTATTATTTCATTTTTATGATTATTTTCTTTTGTAATTTTACTATATACATAAAAAAAATGCAAGGAATATCTTGCATTTTTAACTTTTTATTTTTGTTTTTGTTTTTTTATTCTCCATATTACTATTCCTGATAACATCACAATTATTATACCAGCAATAAGTAAAGTTTTCTTATTAGATTTTGCAACTGCTTCTAATCCACTTAATGAATTAGATGAGTTTCCACTTATACTTGAAGTTGTTGTAGAACTATTTGTTGATGTTGTAACTGGTGCTTGTTTATAAGTTAAGTATCCAGGATTTGTTTCACCTTCATCTATATGGGCATACACTAAATCATTATCTTTATTTGATGAATTATATGTTGTTCCTGAACCTCCTACTAATTGTGTACAATTATAAAACATTTGTTGCTTAATATCTGTAATTTTATCTGTATTCCATTTTTCACTTACATATATTGTTTTTAGTAAATTATCACCATCAAACATATTTCTCATATCTGTTACATTACTTGTATCAAAAGAGCTTAAATCTAATGTTGTTAATTTATTACATCCATAAAACATATTCTGCATATTAGTTACTTTGCTTGTATCAAATCCACTTACATCTAATACAGTTAAGTTACCACATTCACAAAACATAGATTTCATATTTGTTACACTGCACGTATTAAATTTATTTCCTAAATCTAAACTTGTCATCTCTTTTTGTCCACAATAATTGAACATACCATTCATATTTGTCACTTGGCTTGTATTAAACTTATCTCCCAAATCTAAACTTGTCATTGCTTTTTGTCCACAATAGTTGAACATACCATTCATGTTTGTAACTTTACTTGTATCAAACTTATCTCCTAAATCTAAACCTGTCATTGCTGTTTGTCCACAATAATTAAACATACTTTGCATATCGGTTACTTGACTTGTATCAAATTTATCTCCTAAATCTAAGCTTGTCATTGCCATTTGTCCACAAACCCAAAACATACTATTCATATTGGTTACTTTGCTTGTATCGAACTTATCTCCTAAATTCAAACTTGTCATTGCTGTTTGTCCACAATATGAAAACATAGAGCTCATATTGGTTACGTTACTTGTATCAAACTTATCTCCTAAATTTAAACTTGTCATTGCTGTTTGTCCACATCTAGAAAACATAGAGCTCATATTGGTTACTTGACTTGTATTAAATTTATCTTTTAAATCTAAACTTGTCATTGCTGTTTGTCCACAATATGAAAACATAGAGCTCATATTGGTTACGTTACTTGTATCAAACTTATCTCCTAAATTTAAACTTGTCATTGCTGTTTGTCCACAACCTTGAAACATATAACTCATATTTGTTACTTTACTTGTATCAAACTTGTCTCCTAAATCTAAACCTGTCATTGCTGTTTGTCCACAATAAGAAAACATACTTTGCATATTTGTTACTTGGCTTGTATCAAACTTGTCTCCTAAATTTAAACTTGTCATTGCTGTTTGTCCACAGTTTTGAAACATACTACTCATATTGGTTACTTGGCTTGTATCAAACTTATCTCCTAAATCTAAACTTGTCATTGCTGTATATCCACAGCTATTAAACATATTTTGCATATTGATTACTTGACTTGTATCAAATTTATCTCCTAAGTCCAAACTTGTCATTGCTGTTCGTCCACAGTTTTGAAACATAAAACTCATATTTGTTACTTTGCTTGTATCAAACTTATCTCCTAAATCCAAATTTGTCATTGCTGTTTGTCCACAATGGTCAAACATATGACTCATATTGCTTACTTGACTTGTATCAAACTTGTCTTCTAAATTTAAACTTGTCATTGCTGTTTGTCCACAATATGAAAACATAAAGCTCATATTGGTTACGTTACTTGTATCAAACTTATCTCCTAAATTTAAACTTGTCATTGCCTTTTGTCCACAATTGTTGAACATACCATACATATTTGTTACTTGGCTTGTATCAAACTTATCTCCTAGATTTAAAGTTGTCATTGCTGTTTGTCCACAGTTTTGAAACATATAACTCATATTTGTTACTTTACTTGTATCAAACTTATCTCCTAAATTTAAACTTGTCATTGCTTTTTGTCCACAATTGTTGAACATACTATTCATATTTGTTACTTGGCTTGTATCAAACTTATCTCCTAAATTTAAATTTGTCATTGCTGTTTCTCCACATCTAGAAAACATAGCTTCCATATTGGTTACGTTACTTGTATCAAACTTATCTCCTAAATTTAAACTTGTCATTGCTTTTTGTCCACAATTGTTGAACATACTATTCATATTTGTTACTTGGCTTGTATCAAACTTATCTCCTAAATTTAAATTTGTCATTGCTGTTTGTCCACATTCAAGAAACATAAAACTCATATTTGTTACTTGACTTGTATCAAACTTATCTCCTAAATCCAAATTTGTCATTGCTGTTTTTCCACAACCTTGAAACATATAACTCATATTTGTTACTTGACTTGTATCAAACTTGTCTCCTAAATTCAAACTTGTCATTTCTTTATAGCCACAATAGACAAACATGGCTTGCATATCTGTTACTGAAGATGTATCAAATTTATCTCCTAATTCTAAGCTTTTCATCATTGTATATCCACAGCGATCAAACATTCCATTCATATTGGTTACTTTTAAGGTATCAAATGTATTTAAATTAATATTAGGTAAATTTTGGCAATAGTGAAACATATGATTCATATTTGTTACTCTACTAGTATCAAAGTTTTCAAGATCTATTTCTGCATTTATTGTATTGCCTATATATGCAAATAAATATCCTGAACTTGAATTTGCATATACACCACCATCTTGTCCAATAACTACCTCAACATTTCCATTAGCATCTGTTTTATCTTTGTCAATCCATAATAATACTCCGCCATTTTGTTTATCAGATACATCCCAGCAATCATTATTATTTACTGTATGTCCATCTAATGTGTTTAAAAATGATACTTTTTTAATTTTATCTCTAGTTATACTTGTTTCTAAAAATGTGCTCTTGGGATTAGCTGTTGTATTTGCTTTAAGAGAAAGTTCTTCCCACTTAGCATATAAAGTTTGTGTTTGTGGTTCTTTTGGTGGAAGATTTTCTTCTGGTAATTCTAAATTATTATTTGGTTCAACTTTTGTTCCATTTCCTTCTAAATCTGTGTACCACCCTTCAAAAACATATCCAGCTTTTGTAGGTGTAGGCAAGTCTCCATATTGTTCTTTATTTATAACTATTTTATCTGTTTTATCAACTTCTCCACCTGTTGCATCAAATGCAACTTTAACATTAACATCATATTCTTTTTTAACTGTGTATTTTTTACTTACTATCGTATTTAATGTTTTTCCGCTCTTATCTGTAACTTTTGTCCATAAATAATAATCCCCAGCTTGTGTAATATTATTATTTCCGTTTTCTATAATAGTAGTACTATTTTCCAAAGTTGTCCATGCATTTCCTGTTGGCTCATTTTCTTTACTTATACTCCAAGCATAACTGATTATTAAATCATCTTCTGTCATATTATTTGGAATATCTTGTAATGATAGTTCTATCGTCATATTCAAATTGTTTGCATTAGTAATGTTTTTAGGTAGAATATATCTTCCCCCATCTGGACTATAATTAACACTTGGATTTACATATTCTATATTAAATTGTTCTGTTTCAATTTGGCTTAATGAGTAGTACATTTCTCCATCATTTTTTGTTCCGTTTATTAATATTACTTCTCTTGTTTTAATGTTTATTATATAATCCTCTTCAACCCCATCTACATCTAAGGTGTTTTTTATATCATCAGCACTTAAGTATTTAAAATCATCTATATTTCCAATTTTTTGATTAGTTTCATATACAGAATTATATGCTGTATTAGCCATTGATTGTATACTTGAAGGTATGTTATTAATTGAAGTTCCTAAATTATCTACATTTAGTTCTCCACTTTTATATTCATCATACATTTCGTTTATTTTAGTTTGCATTATTTTCATTTCGCCAACAGCTCTATTATACTTACTTTGCCTTATTACACTTAAACCTGTGGTTGTTCCTACAGAAGCAAGTATTAGCACTATAATTACCATAGTTACTAGAGCAATTAGTGTTATACCTTTATTTTTTTGCATATGTTACTCTCCCTTTAATAATTTTTGTAATACTAATATGTACATTGCATGACTCCATCCTAAAGCAATTACCCAGTTTGCTTTTAAGCTTGAATTATCAACCTGTTCTCCTAAAAAGTTTAATTTACTTGAAGTTTTTACAACAAAATCAAAAGTTTCTTTTGCTTTTACTCTTTCTCCTTTTTCTAAATAATATAATGTCATCCACATATTTGCAATAGGCCAAGGATTACCATTCATATAATGATCTCCTTCAAATCTTTGGAAACCTCCAGTATATGTACGTAAACTTAATATCATTTTTTCTACAGTATTTTGTATCTTCTTTTCTTTTGGTGTAAATACTTTAAATGGAACAACTGCTCCAAGTATACTGATATCCATTTTCTCATCTACATTATTTCTAACATAAGATTTTTGGTCTTTTGATACCATATTTTCATTTATATAATTTTTTATTTCTGGTAAAAGTTTTTCTATCTCTGCTTTTGATTTTGATATTTTTTCATCTTTTAATCTATTGTTTTCAAAATTTGAAACATTTTTACCTAGTACTTTATATATTTCAAGCATTGCATCAAATGCTGAATATATACTACAAAGCGAATATGTATGTATTCCTTCACACATTTCCCATAAATCATAGCTTACATGATATTTATTTGTTCCTTCTAAAATATCTTTAAAATATCTTTTTAAGAAATCTATTGCTTTTTCACACATTGGTAATGTATCTTTTAAGAATTTAAAATCTTTTGTATACTTATAATGTGAATATACACCATATACTACACTTGCTGTTTCATCTATTTGATATCCCCAAGATGGTGCAAGCCTCATATCTGAGAAAAATCTTTGCTCCCACATTCCATTTTTTCCTTGTGTTTGTTTACAGAAAATTTTATAAAAATTGTCTACTTCTGTTTTCATATTTAAAATATCCATTGCTCTTGTTATAAATACTGCATCTCTTGGCCATGTATATGCATATCTTCCACATTTTGTAAAATCTTCATCAATTTCTGGAGATGCAATTATTCCGCCTGTTTCATGGTTTACTAATAAAGGGAAAAGTAATATACTTCTATAATAGATATCTATCATTCTTTCTTCATATGAGTTTTTAGGCTCTTTCATTTTTAAGCCATCATGACTTTTTAGATATTTTCTCCAATAATTTTTTGTTTTGCTATATTCCGAATTTATATCTATTTTTCTTAATCTATCGACCTCTGTTTCAAGGTTTTTCATATCCTTTGGTGGTGTTTGTAAAATCATTAGTATATTTATTTGTTTTTTCTCTCCTGATTTAATTATTCCTATATCATAAGAAACAGCTGATTCTGAACTCATACCAATATAATCTTTATCATATAATTCCCCTGAATAAATATTATTATTGGTTCCATTTATTTGGTGACTTAATAATTTTGTTTCTTTACAAATTGTTGAAATCATATAATCATGAGAATACTGCATCATTCCATTATCTATTATTTTACAACTAACAAAATTGTTTTTATCAGACTCAATTCCTTGGTGAATTAAAAACTTAACATCTAAATCTAATTTGTTTTCGTTTATTAAAGTATATCTTCTAATTAAAACATTTTCTTTTATTGGAACAAAGTCAGTTTGCAATATTTTTAATTCAAAATATGTATTTGTTATTTCTGTATTTAAAATATTTGTATTCACATCATAATATTGCTTATATGTATTGTTTATATCATCATGCAAATATATTATTCCAGAGTCATTGATTTTAACCCCAACATGGTTAAAATCTATATATTGTCTAAAACTTCTATCTGTAGTGTATAATCTTTGTAGTTCTCCTTTTTCTGTGTATGTTGCTAAAATATTGTCATTTCCTATAATTGCCTCATTTATATATTTTTCCATTGTATTTTCTCCTACCCTTCAATAATATTTAAAATATTACTTTCTAAAGTTTTTATTTTTTCTTTAATTCTGAACATGTCCTCATCATTTAATTCTTTATTATTTAAATCTTCTTTAACAGCTTGTTTCATATCATCTATTTCTAATTGTAAGACTTTTAATTTTTCTAATATTTCTCGTTTTATTGTTCTTGGTTTTAAGTTCATCTTTGAAACTAATTCAGGCATTTCTTGTAATTCATAAGTATCGCCATAATTTGGAATTGTAACTGGAATTTTAGCTTCTTCTTCTATTTTTTGTTTTAATTCATTTTGTGAATCTTCTTCTCCATGAACTAAAAAAATGTGTTTAGGCTTTTTATTATTAAATGAATATACAAAATTCATTAACAATTCTTGATCTGCATGTCCTGAATATCCTTCTATATATTCAATTCTAGCATTTACAGCTACATCTTCCCCAAATATTTTCACCTTTTTTGCCCCATTTACTATACTATGTCCAAGTGTTCCAGGTGCTTGATATCCAACAAATAAAATTGTATTTTTAGGATTCCAAAGATTATGTTTTAAATGGTGTTTTATTCTTCCTACATCACACATACCACTTGCAGAAATTATTATAGATGGGATATTGCTTTCATTTAAAGCTTTAGATTCATCTGCAGTTGTGGTAAAGTGTAATCCGTCAAATTCAAGCGGATTATCACCTTTTTTTATTTCAGCTTGTGTTGCTTCATCAAATAAATCCATGTTTTCTTTAAATACTTCTGTTGCTGATATTGCAAGAGGACTGTCTACATAAACTGGTACTTTCATTAAGGTTTCATATTCTCTCAAAAATTCTTCATTATTTTTTGTTTCTTTTATTTTATCTAGTTCATATAATATTTCTTGAGTTCTACCTACTGCAAATGATGGAATTATAACATTTCCTCCACCTTCGATTGTTTCTGATACAATTTTCAAAAATATTTCTGCTTTATTTTCATTTCTCATATGTAATCTATTTCCATATGTAGATTCCATAACTAAGTAATCAGTATCAGCTATCATTGTTGGTTCACTTAAAAGCGGAATATCATTATTTCCTATATCTCCTGAAAATACAGCTTTTACATCCTCTCCATTTTCATTAGACCAAATCTCTATAATACTAGAACCTAGCATATGTCCAGCATCATTAAATCTTACATGTATTTTAGGTGTTATTTCAATTATTTCATCATATTGAACAGGTTTAAAAAGCTCTAAACACTTAGCAGCATCTTCTGCTGTATACATTGGTGGTAATGGCTTTTCTCCTTTTCTTTGTCTCTTTCTATTTTTCCATTCTATTTCCATTTCTTGAATATGTCCACTATCTGGCAACATTAAGCTACACAAGTCGCATGTAGCTTTATGAGCATATATTGGATTTTTATATCCTTCATTATATAGTTTTGGAATTCTTCCAGAATGGTCAATATGTGCATGTGTTAATAACACAAAATCAATTTCACCAACATTAAAGTCAAATGGTGCCTCATTTTCATATTCTTCTTCAGCTTGTCCTTGGTACATACCACAGTCAACTAAAAATTTTGAATCTTCTGTTTCTACTAAAAAATTTGAACCTGTAACAGTTTTTGTTGCTCCTAAAAATGTTATTTTCATAAAAGTATTTCTCCCTTCAATTCTCTATAAATTAATAAATTTAATCTTTTTATTATTTTTTATTTTCAAACCTTCATCTTTTATATTTATTATAAAATCTTCAATATCTTCGTCATATATTGTTAAAATTTTATTTTCTTTATCTTTATCTTTTTCTATTTTTATATTAATTCCTTCTAAAGAAATTATTTTAGATAAGATGATTTTTTTAATTATTTTATAATTTGCGTTTTCATCTTCAATTATTTGAGGAATTATTTTCTCTGCAATTGCCTTTTTTATAAGTTCTTTTCCTACTTTATCAATATATCTTTGTAGCTTATGTTCTTGCATTATATTTGTATTAGATGTAATTGGTAAATAGCAATAATATCTAAACAAATAAATTAACTCTATTAATTCTTGCTTATTTGTGGTTTCCTTTGTTTTTTTATTAATACATTTTATTATATCTTTTTGCAAGTCTATTAAAGTATTATATATATTGTATTCTAGATTTTCTCCTAAACTATATAATATTTCGTGTTTTTGGTTAATAATATCTCTTTGTTTTATATATTCTTTTGGTTTAATTGAATTATTGAGTTCTTCTATTTCTTTTAAGAAATTTTCTCTCTCCTCTTTTAGAATATTTTTTAATACTCTTATACTAAAGATTTTCTTCTCAAGTGGTAATTTTTCATTTCTTTTTTCATATTCTTCAGCAATTAAATCTTTATTGTTCATTATTTTGTCAATTCTTTTTATCTCTTTTTCTTTTTGTTTTTTGCTTTTGGAAATTTTAGATATATATTCCTCTTTATTTTGAAATTCATCATAAGAAGTTTCTATTTGTTTTTTTTGTTCTAAAATACTATTTTTAAATTCGTTGTCATATTTAAAATAGGTCATTATTGAAATTTTTAATATTTTTTTTATAATTTCTTCTCTTGATTTTTTTCCAAATTTTTTTTCTATTTCAGCTTGAAAAATATCAAAATAATCTATAAGTGGATTAAAATCATTTACCCATTTGTCTACAAACTTATTTCCTAACAAAAATATCATATTTTGATAAATTAAATTGCAAGTTATATCTTCAATTTCTTTATAAACAATATTCCAAGAAAATCCATTAAAATCTCTTAAAGGTTCCACTATGTTTATATTATTTCCAGTATTTAGTATAAAAGAAAAGGCTTGTTCAAAATATTTATCTATACATTTTACAACTATGTTTCTTTTTTGTATTTGAGCAATTGAATATAATACCTTTGTTTCTACTGGATAACATATTATTTCCTTTTTTTCATTATTTACAAATTCTGAAATATTATCTGTAGGTTTTAAAAATTCTATTTTTTCACAATCTTCATCTATTATTTTTATAAGCTTTTTTATATATTCTTTTTTGTCATAAGTGTCTCTTTTTACTGTTTTGTAGTCATTATATCCATTTTCAATTTTATAAAAAATATTTAGTAAAATATTTTTTGTTTCTTCTGAAAAATTTTTATTAGCCAAAACTTCTTCTAAATTATTATTTAAATTATTTTTAGAAATGCTTTTGAAAATATTATTTTTCAATTTTTTCTTACCTTTCTTTAGTTTTCTCATTTGGTGACGGGTCTCATTTGGTGACGGGGAGTAAATGTGATTTTCTTATCTATTCCCCGTCACCAAATAGCCACCGTCCCCAAATTATCCATTATTCTTGTGCGTGTGTTCCCATTTTAAGCTCTGCAAGTTTTTCAATTGTCCAAAGTACTTCTCTAGGCTTGCTTCCTTGGTAGCCAGAAATAACTCCTCTTTCTTCCATTTGGTCTATTATTCTTCCTGCTCTAGCATATCCTACTTTGAATTTTCTTTGAATAAATGATGTTGAAGCCTGTCCTGTTTCAACAACTGTATCTATCGCATCATTTAAAAATGGGTCTATATCATCATCTGAAGATGCATCACCTGAGCCTTTTGAATTTTCTGCATCTTTACCCGAATTTTCTAACGAATCAAGTAATTCTTGACTATATACTGCTGTTCCATTTGATTTAATAAAGTCAACAATTTGTTCAACTTCTTCATCAGATACAAATGCTCCTTGTACTCTAGTAGGTTTTGCAGCTCCTGCAGGGAAATATAACATATCTCCTTTTCCTAGTAATTTTTCAGCACCTACTTGATCTAGTATTGTTCTTGAATCCACTTGTGAAGAAACTGCAAATGCTATTCTTGAAGGAACATTTGCTTTTATTAGCCCTGTGATTACATCTACAGAAGGTCTTTGTGTTGCAATAACTAAGTGCATTCCTGCAGCTCTTGCTTTTTGAGCTAATCTACAAATTGATTCTTCTACATCTTTTGCAGCAACCATCATTAAGTCTGCAAGCTCATCTACAATTACAACTATTTGTGGAAGTTTGCCCATATTTTCATTTTCTAATGCCTTGTTATAACCTGCTAAATCTCTAACACCTTTTTCTGCAAACAAATTGTAACGATTGTCCATTTCTTGAACAGCCCAAGCTAAAGCTCCTGCAGCTTTTTTAGGGTCTGTAACAACTGGTATAAGTAAATGTGGTATTCCATTATAAACAGAAAGCTCAACAACTTTTGGGTCTACCATGACAAGTTTAACTTCACTAGGTTTTGCATTATATATTATGCTTGTAATTATTGTATTTATACATACAGATTTTCCTGAACCTGTACTACCAGCAATTAAAACATGTGGCATTTTTGCAATATTAGCTATAACAGGGCTTCCAGCCACATCTTTTCCAAGTGCAACACTAAGTTTTGACTTATTGTTTTTAAATTCATCACTTTCTATAACTTCTCTTAAGCCTACCATTTCTTTTTCTTTATTTGGAACTTCTATTCCAACTGCCTGTTTTCCTGGAATTGGAGCTTCTATTCTTATTGTTTCTGCAGCTAAATTAAGTGCAATATCATCTGCAAGATTTGCTATTTTGCTTACTCTAACTCCTTCTGCTGGTTTTAATTCATATCTAGTAATTGCAGGTCCAACTGTTACATTTTCTACTTTAGCAGAAACGCCAAAACTATATAATGTTTTTTGTAGCCTTGCAGCTGTATTTTTAAGACTTTGAGTTCCACCTTTTAAAGATGGTTTTTCTACCTCTGAAAGTATTTCTACTGGAGGAAACTCATAGTTATCTTCTTCTACTGCCATAGTGTGTTCTAATTGTAAAACTTGTTTTGTTTTATCTTCTTTTTGTTCCTCTTCTTGAACAAATAAATTGTTATTTTCTTCTAATATTTCTCCTGTTTCTTTATCTATTTGCATGATACTACTAGCAGTTTCAGCAATACCATGTTTGTTTTCTTCTTGTTTTACTGCTTCTGGTTTTGCTCTTTTTAATAATCCTTTTAAGCCTTTTCTTTGTTCTTTTGTTTCATCTTCTACCACTCTGCCATTTAAATTAATTTTGATTTGTTCAGGAGATATTGCTTGATTATTGTTATCTTGAATTGCAGCAATTTCATTATTTTTTATATGTGTTTTTTCTCTTTCTTGTCTTTGAGCTAATAATTCCTTTCTTCTCATTGCAATATATTCTTCACGTTCTTTTCTTTTTTCTTCTTTTAGAATTGTTTTTTCATCTTTTCTTTCTAGGTGCTTTTCAACTAAGCTTCCAATTATATTTGCTACATCTATTCCACATACAAATATGAATAACATTATTGAAATTCCAAGACTTAGCGCTATTGCTCCTACATTTCCAAGCATTTTTACTAAAAATGTTGCAGCAAGTGTTCCTACCGCACCTCCACCTTGGTTAGATACTCCAAGCGTATATGCTTTTTTCATTATTTGAGAAATATCTCCTGTTATTTGAATTGCACCTTTTGATATTTGGTATACGCTCATAATTATAGCAATACAAATTAATAAAATAGCGTATTGAGCTAATTTTTTTGTTACATAATCTTCTTCATCCTGTACAGCTATTTTTATGGCAATAGCAAATGATCCTATTGGTAAGACATATCTTAAAATTCCAATTAAGCCACCAAAAACTTCGTTTAATTTTTGCCCTACTGTTCCAGAATTTGTATATAAAAGCACAGCTAGCAAAACACTAAATATTATAGTTCCAACAACCATAAAATTTATATCATTTTTACTACTTTTTCTTGTATTATAATTTGTATTTTTTCTTGTATATTTTCTTTTTTTTCTTGCCATTTTTTATATCATTTCCTTCCATTTTTTATCATTTTATTTATCAAATTTTTTACGTTTTTTTACAAAATACATTGTATCAAAAGCACAAAAAAATAGCAATAATTTTTTGCTATTTTTTAATTAAGATTTTGTGGAAGATTACAATTCACGGTCAAATTCCTAAAAGCCCGCGCCAAGTTTATATATTTATTTTTAAAGTAAACTTGTGCGGGGA
>CAMIVO010000031.1 GCA_946401865.1 uncultured Clostridia bacterium | reverse complement strand
TTTCAAATACTTACTATATCATCGGATTATTTTCCGAAACTTCTTGACACCAATTCAATTTTTTTGTCAGTTCTATTTCTTCTTCACTTATATTAAAATTTTGTCCATTATTTCTAATTAATTGATGAATTGCTTCAACCTCTCTTGCACTTTTTAATGTGTTTTCCAACGGAACTAATTCTTTTAAACTACTTTCCAATTTTTTATACTCTTTTTCCATTCCATCAAAATTATGTTTATTATAATATTCTTTCCATGCATTTATTGATTTTTGAACAGAATTTACTTTTGAAATTTGATTGTCTAATGTTGCTTCAATATTTCGTTCTACACTGTTTAATATTGAGCTTTTTCCATTTTTCAAAATATAACTAAATGATGAATTAATTTTACCTGTTCTTTCTCCTTTGGCAATTAAAGAGTCTAAAACATCCGAAACTTTATCAATTAAACCACCATTTCTTATAACTCTTTGAAGTTGTCCTATATTTTCAAAATTACCAGATAAAATTCCAACAGCTTCTTTTCCTGTTTCTACAACGTTATCAACTGATTTTTTTATTCCTTCTCTTAATCCTAAATTAACTAAATTATTTTTTATCTCTATAATTTCATCTTCTACTAAATCAGGCAATAAATATCTTAATCCTATATCTATTCCATTATTAATTGTTTTCCATAATGTAGAATTTAAAAAATCCTCTCTTCTATTATTTTTTTCTAAATTAATATCCATATTTTGTGTTAATTCCATATTTAAAAATTCCTTTCTTTATTAATTATTATTTAATTTTATTATTTTAGTTTAATTTAATTTATTTTATTTATTAATCATTAATAAATTATTATATATTTATTATTTTTTATTTATTATTTTTTAACTTATTAATTTTTTTTATTTTTATTTAATCTATTAAATTATTTGATTAAATATTTTATTATATTTTATTTTTAATTTTTTATTTTCTTTATAAAAATTATTTTTTTCATTATTTATAAAATCACAATAATTATCATAATTTATTTTTCCAATAATTCTAAATTCTTTATAAAGACTTTTGGCAATATTTCTATTTGGTGAATATTTATTTATTTTGTTAAAAATAATGTATATATTATTTTTATCTATTTTATTTTCAAAAATTAATTTATTAATTATTTTTTTATTTCTTATCATTTTTTCTGTTTGTGTTTCAATTACAAAAATTAATTTAAAATTTAAATCATTCATTTTTTCTATTTCTAATAAATTATTTATATTTATTTCATTAAATTTAATTGTTATTGTATTATTAATTACTTTTTTAAAATTATTTATAATTAAAGTTTTACCAGAAAATTCTTCTCCAATAATTGCAAGATACTGTTTATTTGTTTCATTTAAATTTTCTTTTTGTTCAATAATATAATTATTTTTATATTTTAATATTTCTTCCTTTTGTTCATTTATTATTTTATTTAATTTTATTATTTCTTCATTTAATTTATTTTGATTATTTATTGTTATATTTTTAATTTCATTTATTAAATTATTTATATTTATTTCATTAATATAAATAATTTTATTTATTTTTTCTTTAATTAATTCTTTTTCAAAATTTTCATTTTTATTTTCTAAAATAAAAATTATTTTTATTTCATTATTAATATTTTTTATTTTTTTTATTAATTCAATAAAATTAATTTCTCCAATTATTTTTTCATACATAATAATAATATCAATATTTTTATTTTTTTCTAAATATTCTAGAATACCCTCTCTATAAAAAATATCCTTTTCTACTACCTCAAATTCATTTTCAAATCTTAATGCATTATTTAAATTTTGATCTCCAATTGCGGTTAAAATCTCTATTATATTTAATCACCTCTTTTATATTATTTATTATTTATTTTATTTATTTTATTTTTTTATATTTTATATTAATTTTTTTTCATACTCTGAAGCTTCAACATTTATTAATAAATGTTCGTCTCCAACAAACATTAAACTCTCTCCTCTTTTTAAAGATTTAATTTCAATTTTTTCTTTTTCTGATAAATTAATATTTTCAGATAAAATTTTAATATTTTCTTCTTCTAATGAAAAAAAAGATTTAAAACTTGAATTATTCAATATACTTTTTCCATATATTCCATTTTCCAAACTAAATAAATCAGATATGTCTTGTGTAATTGCAACAGCACTTCCTCCATATTTTCGTATTGTTTTAAATATTTTATAAATAAATGAAGCCACTTCTTTATTTGATGTTACTCCAATTAATCTCCAAATTTCGTCTAAATAAATTGCCTTTTTCTTTTTTCTGTTTATTTTAATCTTGTCCCAAAAAAGTTCTACAAAAATAAAAAGTCCATATTTTAAATTATCTTCACCTAATTCATAAACATCTGCTACAATTAAATTATTGTTTAATTCTACATTTGTATAATTATTAAAATAACTCAAAGACCCTTTGATAAAAGGAATTAATTTAATTGCAAATTTTTTTGTTTTTTCATCTTGAATTAAAACATTATATAAATCCTCTAAGATTGGCATATCCTTACTTGACTTAAATTTTCTTGAAATAATATTATTTTTATTTTCAATAAATAAACTCTCATCATCAAAACTAATATTTTTAATTTTATAAACATTAATTATTTTTTCTTCTAAAATAGCTTTTTCTTCTTCATTTAAATTACCAAAAATCAAATTAAAAAATCCTATTAATTTTGAAATTTTTGTGGCTAAATATCCCTTTTCCCCCTCTTCCAACGATTCTTCCCTAATTTCCATCACATTTATAAATTCATTCGAAGAAGGTCCTATTTTAATTATCGATCCTTCCAGGGCTTTTGTTAAATTAATGTATTCTCTTTCAGGATCAATAACATACTGCTCTACTCCTAATAATCTATATCTTAAAATTAATAATTTTGTATAAAAAGATTTACCAGCACCCGAAGTTCCAAATATACACATATTTGCATTTTTATATTTTTCTGTATTATATCTATCTATAAATATCGGAGAACCACTATAAATATTTTTTCCAATGAATATTCCATTTTCATCAAATATACTTGAAGAAATAAATGGATATGTTGATACAATTCCTGAAGTTAAAACATTTCTTCTAGCGGATTTTTTCACATCTTCATTATTTTCAAAAATTGGTATACAACTTTTGAATAATTGTTCTTCCCTAAAAGAAGCTCTTCTAGTTTGCATCCCTTTACTTTGCAACATACCTTCAATATTGTTTAAATTATATTCTAAATCTTTTATATTATTTGCATATAAATTTATATAAATATATAAAAAATATAAATCTTCATTATTTACCTGCATTTCTTTTCTAATATATTTTGCATCATTATAAGTATAAATTGCTATATCTATATCTTCTCTATTTTGATTATTATCTTTTATATCTACTCCAACATTTCCTATATGATAAGTTAAATCTTTTATCGTTTTATACTGATCTTGTTTTTCATAAAATATAGAAATATTCATATTTATATTTGTTTCAATTAATGATTTTAACAAAATATCATTTTGTTCTCTATAATAATTTACAACAATTAATCCACTATAATATAAATTATCTATTTCTAAATATTTCGGGTTATTTAAATTAATAAAACTTGGTGCTATTTCATCTTGCAAATTTCTTGTTCCTTTATAAAATTCTAATTTATTGTTTTGTAAATTTTTTTCCTTATTTTTTAATAAATTAAATTTTTCTTTTAAATTTAAAAAATTTTTTATTATTATCACCTTCTTTTTTTATTTAAAAAATTTTTTTTTATTTTATATCTTATATATTTTTTATTATATTTTTATTTGATTTTTTCACCTCCCTTTTTACTTTTTCCTACTTATTAATATTTAATTATTTATAAATATTCTTGTATTAAAAAAATCATTAAATAAAGATTTAACTACATCTTTTGAATTTAAATCTTGAACTAAATTTCCACATCTAAATAAACATTCTTTTATTTTAAAATATTTTTCATTTAAATCTTGAAAAACATTTTCTTCAGATCTTTCTTTATCATTATTTGATATAATAATATAAAAATTTTTTATTGAGGAATTTTTCATTGAATTAATTTTTAGAATAAAATCAAAATATTCTTCTGCTATTTTATTTAAATATTCTTTATTTTCTTTTTTTATTTTATTTTTTATATTTTCTATATTTTTATTTAAATTCTGTTTACTACTTTGAATTAAAATTTGAATATCAAAATTACAGGTTTTTAAAAAAATTTTATAAGAATTTAAAATAGCTTCTTTTTCCAAATTAGATTTTAAAGAAAAATTTATTGGATTGACTTTAATAATTTTTATAAATTGTTTATTTTTGAGTTTAACGATTCCATTTTCAAAAATTGTTTCTATTGGAATCCATTCTTGAGTAGAAATTTTTTCTTGCTCCATTTATCCTCCTTTCAAAAACATTATAATTGAAAAAGCCCCAAATGTCAAGAAAAATCGTTCGACACAATTCGACAAATAATTAATTTATACAATTAATTAATATATTAAATTATATGTTAAAGATTTTCAAAAAAATAATCCTTAAATATATAAAAAATAAAATATAATTAAATATAAATTAATTAAAATAAAATAAATAATAATATAATTAAATAATAATATAATTAAATTATAATAAATAAATAAATAAATAAATAAATAAAATAAAATAAATTAAAATAAAATAAATTAAAATAAATTAAAATAAATTAAATTAAAATAAAATAAAACAAATTAAAATAAATTAAATTATATTATATTATATTATATTATATTATATTATATTATATTAAAAATAAAAATTAAAATTAAAATTAAAATAAAATTACAATAAATAAAATAAAAATAATTTAAATAAATATAAATTAAAAAAATCCATTTAAATAATATAAATTTATTTTAAATATAAAAAAATAAAAATCATGAATAAAAAAAATTTTTTTGTTAATAATAAATTCAGTAAGGTTAATAATAGTTGTTCCAAGAAAATTATTAGATCAATTAAATTTGGTTTTTTAGTTTTCGGTCAAAGATATATAATGGTTTTCTAGATTGTTATATGTCGGCGATAAGAATATATTATGTGTAGGGAAGCTTTACTTTTAAGGTTACAATATATGTAATATATTCGAGATAAGATTATTTTTATATTAGATATGGTCTTTAGTAGTCCTAATTATTTGGTTGAATAAGGTTATTAATAGTGTATTCATAGTCGAGCAAAAGATTAATAAAATTGGTTTATAGCTTATTTATGCAGAATAGTATATTAGGTTAAAAAATTAGTTTTATTGGTTTTAGTAAAGATTATTATTAGCTTTACTTAAGAAAAAAGCATACTAATTTCTTAGTATGCTTCTTTTCTTTTTTATACATCTAGGTTTTTAACAAACTTAGCATTATTTTCTATAAATTCTCTTCTTGGTTCAACTTCGTCTCCCATAAGAATAGTAAATATTTCATCTGCTTTAATTGCATCTTCCATTGTAACTTTTACTAATATTCTTGTTTCTGGGTTCATAGTTGTTTCCCATAATTGTTCTGGATTCATTTCTCCAAGACCTTTATATCTTTGAAGACCTAATTGATCTCTTGAAATACCTTTTTCTTCAAGATTTTTATATGCTTTATCTAAATCATCATCAGTATAACAATATACATCATCCATACCTTTTTTAGATAATTTATACAATGGTGGTTGTGCTAAAAATACGTTTCCATTTTCTATTAATGGTCTCATATATCTAAAGAAAAATGTTAATAATAGTGTTCTAATATGTGCACCATCTACATCGGCATCTGCCATTATAATAACTTTTCCATATCTAATTTTGGTTATATCAAAATCATTTCCAATTCCCGCACCAATTGCAATAATAACAGGATTTAATTTGTCATTTCCATATATTTTGTCTGCTCTTGCCTTTTCAACATTAAGCATTTTTCCCCAAAGAGGTAATATTGCTTGATAACGTCTATCTCTACCTTGTTTTGCACTACCTCCAGCTGAGTCTCCCTCAACTATATATACTTCACATTCTTCTGCAACTTTACTACTACAATCTGCAAGTTTTCCTGGAAGTGTAGTTGTTTCTAAGGCTGACTTTCTTCTTACCAATTCCCTAGCTTTTCTTGCAGCTTCTCTTGCTCTTGAGGCACTCATACATTTTTCAAGAATAGCCTTTGCTACAGCTGGATTTTCCTCTAAAAATGCTGATAAAGCTTCATTCATCATACTCATAACAACACCAGAAACTTCACTATTTCCAAGTTTTGTTTTTGTTTGTCCTTCAAATTGGGCTTCTTTTACTTTTACAGAAATAACCGCTGTTATTCCTTCTCTTATATCTTCACCTTGAAGATTTTGATCTTTTTCTTTTAATATATTATGGCTTCTTGCATAATCATTAAATACTTTTGTTAGCGAACGTTTAAATCCTTCAAGATGAGTTCCACCTTCTACAGTATTTATATTATTTGCAAAACTATGGATATTTTCAGAATATGCAGTTGTATATTGAATTGCAATTTCTACTGGTACATCTCCATTTTTTTCAATATATATTGGTTTTTCATTTATTTTTTCTTTATTCTTATTTAAAAACTCAACAAATGATATTAGTCCACCTTCAAAACAAAAATCTGATTTTTTAGGTTCTTCTTCTCTTTGATCTTCTATTGTAATTCTTAGACCTTTCGTCAAAAATGCTATTTCCCTAAATCTTGTTTCCAAAGTATCAAAATTATAATCTGTTGTTTCAAAAATTTGGCTATCTGCTAAAAACCTAACTTCTGTTCCAGTTTCGTTAGAATCTCCTATTCTTTCTAATGTTCCAACTGTTTTTCCTCTTTCAAATCTTATTTTATATATTCCACCATCTCTTTTAACAGTAACTTCTGTCCATTCAGATAATGCATTAACAACAGATGCACCAACTCCATGAAGTCCTCCTGCAACTTTATATCCACTATCTCCACCAAATTTTCCTCCTGCATGAAGAACTGTATAAACTGTTTCAACTGTAGAAAGTCCTGTTTTAGGATGCTTTTCAATTGGTATTCCTCTACCGTTATCTTTAACTTTTATTATATTTCCTTTTTCTATTACAACATTTATTTCTGTACAATATCCAGCTAAAGCTTCATCAACACCATTGTCTACAATTTCGTATACTAAATGATGAAGACCTCTAACTGATGTACTTCCTATATACATTCCAGGTCTTTTTCTTACGGGTTCAAGCCCTTCCAAAACCTGTATTTGTTCTGCACCATATTTGTGTTCATATTTTTCCATTAAATTTGTCCATCCCTTCATAAGATAAAATCTTTATATATAATACTTGTTATTTTAAAATTTGTCAAACGTTTTTATTAATTTTTTTAATAAAAAAAAGTGACTGCCTTTCATATAACAATCACCTATTATTTTATATTATAATTCAAGTTCTCCTTCTTCTCTTTTTCTCTGTATAGTTGCTTTACCTTTTTGAATTTGTTTGTCTCTGTATTTTTGTATAAATGCTTCTCTTTTTGACTTCTTTGTTTTAGGTTTCTTTTTAGGTTTTTTCCATGATCGTTGATATTTATCCCATTCATCTTTTAAATCATATCTTCCAGGATATATAGATGTATTAAAAATTCCTTTCTTTATTTCAACTTCGCATCTTTTTAAATCATCTATAAAAGTACCTAGACAAATAGAAAGTTTAGAATTTTTATTTTCTTCACTATCAATAACAACCTCTTCTTGGTATTTTTCTTGGTATTTTCTAATTATTCTTTTAACTTCTTTAATATATTCCATATCTGGTTCTTTGTTCTCATATCCTTCTATCGAAGGTATACTCATCCATTTTAAATCTGTTCCACCCATATCCATCAATAAAGCAACCTTATAAAGATAAATCCTACATTTATCTGGTGGTTGCTCTAATAATTCTTGTATTTTTTTTAAACTTAACCTATAAGGTTTTATTTCTTTAATTTCTTCTAAACTTAAATTATATTGGTCAGATTGTTTTTTCATAACTATACCTCCTAAAACTTTCTAAGTATAATTATACCATATATATATATATTGTCAATATAATTTTCCAAAAGAAGTTTACCCATTTTTACATTAAATCTCGTCAACAGTGCTTGATATTAAGCTTTTTCGAGATGTTTTTTATTTAGACGGATATTTTCACAGTTAATTTTCAAAAAAATCTTTTAATAGTTGATATTAATGCATTTTATTCTAAAATTATTCGTTTTAAATTGTAGTATGTTATGGTAAATTCATTACATTTATATTACATTTTTGTAATAATTATTGACTAATATTAATTTTTCTTATAAAAATATATAAATATTGATATTTATATATTTTCAAAATTTTTATAAAAAATAGTTCAACTGACTTCAAATTTATATAAAGAGATGATTTTAATATTAACTCGTAAACTGTTACGGTATTTTTCCATCTTTAACATTAAAATATTTTACATTAGCATTTAATATTTCAAACTTTTCTGTACAAGTTATAATTACCTGATTATTTTTTATGGTATTTAAAAAATTCATTCTTCTTGTTTCATCTAATTCAGACATAAAATCATCTAATAATAAAATTGGATTTTCTCCTATTTCATCATATATAACTTGAAGTTCAGAAATTTTTAAAGACAAAATTGCTGTTCTATGTTGACCTTGAGATCCGTAGACATTTACCAAAATATCATTTATATAAATTTCAAAATCATCTCTATGAATTCCTCTTGTTGTAAAACCTTTAATAATATCTAATTTTCTTCTTTGTTTTAGTAAATTTCTATAATTTATTTCATCTAAACAATCTGTTAAATATTTTATTTTAATTTCTTCTTTTTCTCCAGTAATATTTTTATGAATTATTTTTATTTTATTTTTTATTTTATCTATAAATTCTTTTCTATATTCTGAAATTATTTTTCCATAAGAAATTAATTGTTCATCCCATATTTCTAATAATTCTTCATTTGCATTTTCTTGTTTTATTTTTTTTAAATAATTATTTCTTTCTTCTAAAGCTTTATTATATAAACTATAAATATGCATATATTTAGGTCTTAATTGACTTATCATAATATTTAAAAATTTTCTTCTATTTTCTGGTCCACCTTTTAAAATATTTATATCATCTGGTGTAAATATTACAGTATGAATATTTCCTAATAACTCACTTAATTTTTTTATTTTTATTTTATTTATAAAAATATTTTTTTTATTAGAAATATCGATTTTTATATTTCCATCTCTATCTGATTTTTCATAATCAATTTCTACATTACAAAAATTTTCATTAAATTTTATTAATTCTTTTTCTTTATTTGTTCTAAAAGATTTTCCAACACTAGATAAAAAAATTGATTCAATAATATTTGTTTTTCCTTGTGCATTTTCTCCATAAATAATATTTATATTTTTATCAAAATCAATTTCTTGAGATGTATAATTTCTAAAATTGTTTAATTTTAATTTCTTTATCCACATATTGTTCTCCAATTGTTAATAATTTTAATTATTTTGCATATTTATTATATATATTTTTTTTATTTTGTCAACAAATTATTTTTTTTATAAAATATAAATTTTTTTATTTTTATATAATGTAAATTAAAAGATTGATAAATATAAATTTATCAATGTTTCGAATGTAATTGAAATATATTTAGAAATTCAAGTAAATTTTTTGGAAAATGTTCGCGCCGAGCTTTAGCGAGGGCTAAGTGAAAGGGTGCCAAAAAATTTACGTAGAATTTATTAATATATGTAATGAGCCGAGAAACATTTATAAATTTATATTTATCAACTCTTTATTTATTTAAAATATTTTAAAATAGTACTTTTTATACGTAAAATTATACTTTAAAATTATAAAAATCGCTTATTTTGGATTTTCACGCTTCATTTTTTTCCAAATCCCAAAAATAATCCACAATATTTTGACAATTTGTGGATTATTCACCTCCTTTTACTTACTTTTTTATTGTAAAAGGTTGAAAAAGAATTAAATTTTGACAAGGCAAAAGCTTACGTAAAAAGCGGAGCGTACTTTGTGTACGTGAGCATTTTTACGTAAGCTTTTAACACAGTCAAAATTATAATTATTTTTTAACCTTATTCACCTTTTAATCTTATAGGTAAAATCATATAAACATAATCATTATTATCAACAGATTTTATTAAACAAGGTGAAACATTACTTCCAAATTCAACAAAAACTTCATTTTCATCAATAGCTTTTAAACTATCTAAAAAATATTTTGGATTAAATCCTACTTCCAAATTTTGTCCTTCAGTTGAAATAAATACTTCTTCTTTTGCCTCTCCAGTTTGATTTGTACATGATATTGTAAGTTTTCCAATATCAACAGTAACTTTAACTGGATACTTCTTTTCTTTCTCAATACTTGATGATGCTATTAAACTTATTCTTTCAAAACTATTTAATAAACTTTCTCTTTCTACTCTAATTCTTGTTTGCCATGTTGTTGGTATTACTGAAGAATAATTTAAAAATTCACCATCTAGTATTCTTGTTACTATTTTACAGTTTTCCATTTCAAAAACAGCTTGATTTTTTGAAACTCCTATTTTTACATTATCAAAAGAATCTGTTAAAATTTTATTTACTTCATTTAATGTTTTTGCTGGTATTACAGCTTTAAAATCATTAACTTGTACTGGAATATTTATTGTTCTTAATGCTAATCTAAATCCATCTATTGCAACAATATTTAATTTATTGTTTTTAACTTCAAATAAACAACCTGTGAAAATTGGTCTATTTTCTTCTGTACTAACAGCAAAAATTGTTTTTCTTATCATATTTTTTAAAGCTGATTGTTCTAATGTTATAGAATTTTCTATTTCTATTTTTGGTAATTCTGGAAATTCATCTGGATTCATAGTTGCCAATTTATATAAAGATCCTTCACAATCTATTGTTAGTAAATTATTTTCATTAACACTTATATTAATTTCAGAATCAGGTAATTTTCTTATAATTTCTGTAAACATTGTTGCATTAACAACAATACTTCCCTGTTCTTTTACTTCACATTCCATTGTATATTCTATACCTAACTCTAAATCATAAGTTGTTAATTTTATTTCATTATCATTTGTTTGAATTAGTATACCTTCTAATATAGGCATTGTAGTTTTAGAAGCAACTCCTTTAACTACGGAATTAAGTGCTTTTAAAATTTTATCTTTATAGCATACAAAATTCATTTTCATCATCCTTTCTTATTTATTATAATATAAAGTAAATATATTTAGTAGTAGTAGTAGTAGGTGCTGTGGAAAATGTGGAAAACGTTTTTAAATATTAATATCCGTAGACAAACCCTTATGGATAACCCTGTGGAAAACTAGGGTATGTTATCCACAACTTCCACTTTTGAATGTGGATTTTTGGTTATAAACAGTTTATAAACACGTTATCCACAAAGTATATGTGGATAATCAATCAAGCTGTTCCGTAAGAATAGAAAGATAATTTCTATTTAAATTTTTATTTCACAAACAAAAATTTATCTAAAATATAATTTTTTATTTTAAATAAAAGCTTTTTTATTCTTCAACTTTTAAAATAATGTTTTTCACACTTTCCACAATTAATTTAGTATTTGATTTTTCTTTTATCTCTTTTCCTATTTTTTTATATGCATGCATTACAGTTGAATGATCTCTATTTCCAAAATCTAATCCAATTTGTGGAAAACTCATATTAGCAACTTCCCTACAAAGATACATCGCAATTTGTCTAGGAAATGCAATATCATTTGATCTTTTATCCCCTGCTAGTTCTTTTTTGTCTATACTAAAATATTTAGAAACTGTTTCTTGAATATAGTCTGAAGAAATTACCTTTTCTTTTTTAAATATAAACTCATTTATAACATTTTCAGCAAGTTCTATAGTAATTGGACTATGTGTTAAAGATGCTCGAGCTACAATTTTGTTAAATACACCCTCCAATTCACGAATATTTGAGTCAATTTTGGTAGCAATATCTGCTAAAATCATATCATCTATTATAATATTTTCATCTAAGGCTTTTTTTCTAAGTATTGCAACTCTTGTTTCATAATCTGGATTAGAAATATCTGCAAGAAGTCCCCATTCAAAACGAGATTTTAACCTATCCTCTAGAAAAGGAATATCCCTAGGTGGTTTGTCACTTGTAAGAATAATTTGTTTTCCGTTTTCGTATAAGGTATTAAATGTGTGGAAAAATTCTTCTTGAACTCTTTCTTTTTTGGCAATAAATTGAATATCATCAATTAAAAGTGCATCTGTGTTTCTGTACTTATTTCTAAATGGGTCATTTTGTCCATCTTTAATTGAATTTATTAAATGATTGGTAAATTGTTCTGATGTAACATAAACAATATTCATAGATGGATTATTTTGAAGCAACCTATTTCCAACTGCTTGCATAAGGTGAGTTTTTCCTAAACCAACACCACCATATATAAATAATGGGTTATATGTTTTTGCTGGATTATCTCCAACTGCTAGGGCTGCAGCGTGTGCAAACCTATTATTATTTCCCACAACAAAAGTGTCAAATGTATATTTAGGATTTAAATTGTTTTTTGAATATGTTGTTTCTTCTTCAAGTTTTTGTGGATGAATTATTTTAACATTATTAAAATCATCTTTTTCAATAGCAGGTTCTACAATAGGAGTAGAATTATTTGAAAAAGTAGGTACTTCAGCAGGTGCAGAGTTTGTATCTTTTGTTTCAATATCATGTACAGAAAATGTAAGATCTCTGTTAGTCACATAATTAATTGTGCTTATTATAAGTGGTGCATATCTATTTTCTAACATATCTTTTATAAAAGAACCTTTACATGCAAAAACAATATTATTATCAGAAATACTTTCTATAGTTAATGGACTTATATAAGTATTAAAAGAAATTGGCGAAATTTCAGGAACTAATAAAGATTTTATTTTTTCCATGAGCTCTTCTTTATTAACTTCGTATTCCATAAAACATCTCCTTTCTTCAAAAATTTAAAAGTAACAAATTATGTATAATAAACATAATAAAAAATAGTAAAAAATTATCCACAAAGTTATCCACAGTTGTTGATAAGTTTGTAAAAAAAATGTAACAATTTCAATGTAATTCGAACACATTTTCATATCTTGAAACCGAGTATGCGAAGTACTTTGAAAGAATTTACAAAAAATAAATTAAATAAAAAAATATCTTTTGTATAAATTCCACAGTTTGTGGATAACCTGTGAATAACTTTTAAAAAATCTATAAAAAATTCTTATTTTTTTAATAAATTTGTTATACAACATTTTTTTTAAAAAAGCAATATAAAATTAAAAAATAATAAAAAAAACAAAAAAAACATTAAAATCCATTGACTTTTTTTCATTTTTGAAATATAATATTTGAGCTTATGGTAAACAAAAAAGCAAAAATTAAAGAAATATATGTATAATCATATAATAATAAAGCAATAGGAGGTGTGTGTAGATGAAAAGAACATATCAACCAAAAAAAAGACAAAATAAAAAAGTACATGGATTTTTTGCAAGAATGTCAACAAAATCAGGAAGAAATGTTTTAAAAGCTAGACGTGCAAAAGGAAGAAAATCTTTATGTGCATAAGGAAGTGATCTAATATTAAAACAACAAAAATTTTGAAAAAAAACTATGAGTTTAGAAATGTTTTAAAAAATGGAAAAAAAGTATCTGGTGAGTTTTTAAATGTATTTATTTTAAAAAATCAATTAAATTATAATTTTTTGGGACTTGCTATTAGTACAAAGATTGGAAATGCGGTTCAAAGAAATAAAATAAAAAGATATTTAAGAGAAAATTATAAAAATTTAGAGGAAAGTATTTATAAAGGGTATAATTTAGTTTTTTTGGTAAAAAAAGACTTTGGTGAAAAAGAGTTAAATTATCAAAATATAAAAACAGATATGAAAAATATTTTTAGTAAAGCCAAACTTATAGATTTAATGTAAAATTTAAAAATATTTAGAGAGTTGAATAATTAAGCCGACTCCTATAAGTATATAAAATAGTATAGGCGTCGCTTTTTTATACTAAATAAAAACAAAGTTTTAATAATATCGCAGACATAATGCAAGAAAGAATTAAAATGAAAAAATTTCTTATTATGATTATAAATTGGTATCAAAAAAATATATCAATGTGGTTAGATAGCAAAAATATAAAATGTAAGTATTATCCAACTTGCTCCGAGTATACAAAACAAGCAATTGAGAAATATGGGGCAGTTAAGGGAAGTATTTTGGGAATTACAAGAATAATAAAATGTAATCCTTTCTCAAAAGGAGGATATGATCCTTTAAAATAAATAATAATGGAGGACATTTATGATAGCTTTTTTTGCAAATTTATTTGGATATGTACTAAATTTCTTGTATGAATTCATTGGCAATTATGGTCTTGCAATTATTTTATTTTCTCTTCTAGTTAAAGCTATAATGATTCCAATATCAATATCTCAACAAAAAACAATGAAGAAAAGTCAAAAAGTTAATGATGAGATGAAACAAATACAATTTAAGTATAAAAATGACCCAGAAAAATTGAATCAAGAAGTAATGAGCTTGTATAAAAGAGAAAAAATGAGTCCTTTTTCAGGATGTTTTAGTGCAATAATACAAATCATTTTATTATTTTCAGTGTTTTATTTAGTTCGTTCACCACTTACATATATGAAAAAAGTAGATTCAGAAGTTATAAATAAATCAATTGACTATGTTCAAAAAACAAATGGAAGTACATCTAATTATAAAGAAATAGCGGTAATTAATTACATAAATAATCTTGAAAACGCTGGATCCGTAAGTGAAACATCAGAAATCACAGAAAATAATCAAAATGAAAACAGTGAAACACAAAACAATAATGAAAATGAAGAACAAACAAATAATAACGAAAATAGTGATACAGAAGTTTTTAATATATCTGATTATAAAGATAGTTTATATATAAATATGAACTTTTTAGGAATAGATTTAAGTAAAGTTCCTACAGAAGATTTAAAAAATATAAAAGCTTTAATTATTCCAATTCTATATGTAATTTCTTCATTTATTTCAATTAGATTAACAACTAATATGAACAATAAAAAAGAGGAAAAAAATAAACTTATTAGTGAAGGTATTGTAAAACCAACCGAAAATAAGGAAAATGAGGAAGATACTGTAGAAGAAAATAAAAAAACAGAAAAGATAGAAGAAAGTGATAAATCACAAGATTTTAGCGAAGCTATGGCAGACACAAATAAAAAAATGGCATGGTTTATGCCACTTATGTCAATATCAATTGCAATGGTTGCACCACTTGGACTTGCTTTATACTGGCTTATGAATAATATATTAATGATTTTAGAAAGATTAATTTTAAATAAATTTATTAAAGATTAAAGGAGTAAAAAAATGCCTAATAATAGTGTTATTTCAGAAGGAAATACTACAAATGAAGCAATTGAAAATGGTTTAAAAATATTAAATGTTTCTCAAGATATGGTAAATGTAAAGGTTTTAGAAACCGAGAAAAAAAGTTTTTTTAGTATTTTAGCACCAAGAGTTGTAAAAGTGGAATTAACATTAAAAGATGAAAAAGAAATTCAACAAATTAAACAAGAAAACGCAAAAAAAACACAACATAAAGAACCATATGTAAAAAAAGAAATAAAAGATGTATCACCAGAAAAATTAGATGAAGCTGAAAATAATGTTAAAACTTTTTTAGAGTCTTTTTTACAAAAAATAGGAAACAATATAAATTATAAAATTGAAAAAAAATCTACAGGGTTAGATATATATATAACAGGTGAAGAGGCTGGATTTTTCATAGGTTATAGGGGAGAAACTTTATATGCATTACAAAGTGTTATATCTACAGTAGCCAATAAAAATATTGATGAAAAAATTAGAGTATGGCTAGATATAGAAGGTTATAAAGAAAGAAGAGAAAATACATTAAAAGAATTAGCTTTAAAACTTGCAAGAACAGTTGAAAGAACAAGAAAACCAGTTACACTAGAGCCAATGCAAGCATATGAAAGAAAAATCATTCACTCAACACTTCAAAATTCTAAAACTGTTACAACAGAAAGTGTTGGAGAAGAACCAAGAAGAAGAGTTGTAATTAGTTTAAAATAATTAAATATAAAAATCAGAAGTCAAAGTTCCGATTTTAATCTATATATAAGATTAAAGGAGTTTTGACTTTTTAAGTTCGAAAAAATTTGGCAAAAATTGTTTAAATTTAAGGAGGTTTATTTATGAGTACAATTGCATCAATCTCTACGGCACCTGGAATCGGAGGAATTGGAATAATAAGAATGAGTGGAGAAAAATGTTTTGAAATATTAAGGAAAATATTTTATCCCAAAAATCCATATAAAATAGAAGAAATTAAAGGATATAATATAAAATATGGATATATTAAAGAAAATGAAAAGATAATAGATGAGGTTTTAGTTTCATTTTTTAAAGCTCCGCACAGCTATACAGCAGAGAATATGTGTGAAATTAATTCACATGGTGGAATAGTTGTTATGAGAGAAATATTAGATATATGTTTAAAAAATGGAGCCGAACTTGCTCAGCCGGGTGAATTTACTAAAAGAGCATTTTTAAATGGACGAATGGACTTATCACAGGCAGAAGCTGTAATTGATATTATTAATGCAAAATCAAACAGAGAGGCAAAAGAGGGAATAAAACAACTAGAAGGATTTTTAACTCAGGAAATTAATAAAATTAAGCAAAAAATCTTGGATATAATGACAAACATTGAAGTTTCAATAGATTATCCTGAATATGATGTAGAAGAAATGCAGGAAAATGAAATTAAAGATAAATTAACTAATATTAAAGAAGAACTTGAAAAATTGGAAAAATCTTTTGATAACGGAAAAATAATAAAAGAAGGAATTAAAACAGCAATAATAGGAAGACCAAATGCAGGAAAATCCTCATTATTAAACGCTATTTTAAAAGAAGATAGGGCAATAGTAACGGAATATGAAGGTACAACTAGAGATACAATAGAAGAATTTGTTAATATAAATGGAATACCACTAAAATTAATAGACACTGCAGGTATAAGAAATACTGAAAATGCAGTAGAAAAAATAGGGATAGAAAAATCTAAAAAAATTGCCAAAGAAGCAGATTTAAGTTTAGTAATAATAGATGGCAGTAAACCTTTAGAAAAAGAAGATATAGAAATATTAAAAATTGTAAACCCAAATAAAACAATTATAATATTAAATAAAATTGATTTAGGTTTGATAATTAAAGATGAAAATGAGGAATTAAAAGACTTTAAAAACAAAGTTGAAATATCTGCACTAAATAAAGAGGGGATAAATGAATTATATAATAAAATTACTCAAATGTTTAATTTAAACCAAATTAATTTAGATAATGAAATAATAATCACCAATGAAAGACACAAAAATATTATAAAAAAAGCTATAAATAATGTAGAAAAAGCAATAGATAGTCTTAACAATAATATGAGTGTAGATATTGTTGCTATTTCTATAAAAGAAGTTTTGTCAAATTTAGGAGAAATTACAGGGGATGAAGCTGGTGAAGAAATTATTAATGAAATATTTGCAAGATTTTGTTTAGGAAAGTAATTAGGGTGAAAAATAACCATTATTTTTAAAGCACGAAAATCAAAAATAAAGGAAAAATAATTTAAAAACATATAACTTGTTGTTTGAAATGTAAAATTGCTTATTTTTGATTTATAAGACAAAAATAAAAAAACGCACACAAAAATGTATACTAAACATAAATTCTTGTTCCACAAAAAATATAATTTAAAAGTTATAAAATTAATAAATAAAACATAGAAAGGAAATAAAAAATGAAATATTTTGCTGGAGATTATGATGTTGCAGTTATAGGAGCTGGGCATGCTGGATGTGAAGCAGGCTTAGCTTGTGCTAGAATGGGAATGAAAACACTAATATTTTCTATAAGTTTAGAAGCTGTTGCAAATATGCCTTGTAATCCTCATATAGGGGGAAGTTCAAAAGGACATTTAGTTAGAGAAATTGATGCACTTGGTGGAGAGATGGGAAAAAACATAGACAAAACTATGATACAAATAAAAATGTTAAATACATCTAAAGGACCAGCTGTCCATTCTTTACGTGCACAAGCTGATAGAAAAAGATATCAAATGGAAATGAAACACACTTTAGAAAGACAAGAAAATCTAGAATTAAAACAAGCAGAAATAACAAAAATAAATGTAGAAGATGGAAAAGTGGTATCAATAGAAACAGATGTAGGAGCAATTTATAACGTAAAAGCAGTTATAGTATCTACTGGAACTTATTTAAAAGGAAAAATATTTATCGGCGAATTTGCAAAAGAAAGTGGTCCAGACGGAGTTTTTCCTGCTAATAAATTATCTGAATGCTTAAAAGAACTTGGGGTTAAAATTGTACGTTTTAAAACAGGAACACCAGCCAGAATAAACAGAAAAAGTATAGATTTTTCAAAAATGGAGGTTCAAAAGGGAGATGACAATATTGTACCTTTTTCATTAGATGATGAAATAAAAGATTTTGAACAACAAGATTGTTATTTAACATACACAAATGAAGAAACACATAAAATCATAAGAGATAATTTACATAGATCTCCATTATATGCTGGAAAAATAGAAGGAACAGGTCCTAGATATTGCCCATCTATTGAGGACAAAGTTGTAAGATTTGCAGATAAAAAAAGGCATCAAATTTTTATTGAACCAATTGGTTTAGATACTGATGAAATGTATGCACAAGGAATGAGTTCATCACTTCCAGAAGATGTACAAATTGCAATGTATAGAACACTACCTGGACTTGAACATTGTGAATTTACAAGACCTGCATATGCAATTGAATATGATTGTATAGACCCATCTGAATTAAAACTTTCTTTAGAATATAAGAATATTAATGGATTATTTTTTGCAGGACAAACTAATGGAACATCAGGATATGAAGAAGCTGCATGTCAAGGTTTAATTGCAGGAATAAATGCAACACAAAAAATCAAAGGAAAAGAACCTGTAATATTAGATAGAACACAAGGATATATTGGTGTTTTAATAGATGACATTGTTACAAAAGGAACGAATGAACCATATAGAATGATGACATCTCGCGCAGAATATAGACTTCTTTTAAGACAGGACAATGCAGATTTAAGATTAACTGAGATAGGACATGATGTTGGTTTAATTTCTGATGAAAGATATGAAAGATTTTTAAATAAAAAAGAAAATATAGATAAAGAAATTAAAAGATTAAAAGAAACTGTAGTTAGACCTACAGAAAAAGTAAATAAATTCTTAGAAGAACATGGAACAACTCGCTTGCAAACAGGTTCTAAAATGTCAGAATTGTTAAAAAGAACAGAACTTACATATAAAGATTTAGAAGAAATTGATGAAAATAGACCAGAACTTGATTTAGCAGTAAAGGAAGAGGTTGAAATTCAAGTAAAATATGAAGGATATATAAAAATGGAAGAAGAGCAGGTAGAAAAATTCAAGAAAATGGAAAACAAAAAAATTCCAGAGGGTATTGATTATTCTTCTATTAAAGGATTAAGAATAGAGGCAAGACAAAAACTTGATAAAATTAAACCAACGTCTATTGGACAGGCTTCAAGAATTTCAGGGGTTTCTCCTGCAGATATTAATGTGCTTTTAATATATTTACAAATTAAAAGATAAAAGGGATATAATTTATATAAAAAATGGTTACAGTTCACAGTTTACTATAAATTAGCCGTGCCTAAAGTTTATATATTTATTTTTATGCGTAAATCCCTTCTTTCTAACAAAAA
>CAMIVO010000030.1 GCA_946401865.1 uncultured Clostridia bacterium | reverse complement strand
TTTTGATTAAAATCTAAAAATTAGTGCCACTTTTTCAGTGGTCTCGGTCCGTCCCCATTGACACTCCGTCCCCATTTTTCTTCAGGCCCCATTGACAACTTCAAAATCTACTTGTCTTAGTATCTTGCTTGCACCTATTACTCTAATGTTTACTATATCTCCTATTTTATATGTTTTTTTCGTGTGTTCTCCTACCAAAATTTTATTGTTTTCATCATAATAAAAATATTCATCTCCCATATCTTTAAAACTAACTAAACCTTCAACTGTGTTTTCAAGTTCTACAAACATTCCAAATGATGTTATACTTGAAACAACTCCTTCGTATTCCTCACCAATATGAGATTCCATATATTCTGCTTTCTTTATTTTTTCTGCTTCTCTTTCTGTTTTTGTTGCTATTTTTTCTCTTTCAGAAGAATTGATTGCAGTTTGCTTTGCAAGTGTTTTGTACTTTTCTATGAATTCATTAGAAACATTATAATTACTATCTAAATATTTGGAAATTATTCTATGAATAAACAGATCTGGATATCTTCTAATTGGAGATGTAAAGTGACAATAATATTTACTTGCAATTCCAAAATGTCCAATGTTTTCATCTGAATATCTTGCTAATTTTAAAGTTCTTAAAACCAAATTTGAAACTACTCTTTCCTCTTCTTTTCCTTTTATTTCTTCTATTACTTCTGCAAATGCTTTTGGATATATTTTGTCTTTATTTGCTTTTATTTTTAAATTCATATTATATAGAAATTTATTAGCTTCTTTTATTTTATCTATATCTGGATCTTCGTGAATTCTATATACAAATGGTGCATCTAGCCAAAAGAATTTTTCAGCAATTGTTTCATTTGCAGTAAGCATAAATTGCTCTATTATTTCATGAGAAAAATAAGTTTCATATTTATGCACATCTATTGCAAAACCATCTTGGTCAAGCTCTATTTTGCTTTCTGGGATATCTAAATTTAAATACCCTTTTTCCATTCTTCTATTTTTAAGAATTAAAGCTAATTCTTTCATTTTATCAAATTCTTCAATATAATTTTCGTATTTTTTTAATACTTCTTTGTCTGATCTATCTATTATTTTTTGAACATCCTTATAATTCATTCTTTCTGTAACTTTTATAACTGCTTTATATACCTTAGAATCAATTACTTCTCCTTGAGAATTTATTTTCATAGAACATGAAAGAGTAAATCTATCTTCGCCTGCATTTAAACTACAAATTCCATTTGAAAGTTCACGAGGAAGCATTGGAATAACTCTTCCAAGCATATAAATACTTGTTCCTCTTAAATATGCTTCTTTGTCTAATAAACTATCTTGTGGTACATAATGACTAACATCTGCAATGTGAACATCTAAAATAAAACTGCCATCATCTAATTTTTCTACTCTAACAGCATCATCTAAATCTTTTGCATCTTCTCCATCTATTGTAAAAACTATTTTTTCTCTTAAATCCACTCTATTTTTTATTTGAGTTGGATTAATTCTATCTCCTTTAGATTTTGCCTCATTAACAACCGCTTCTGGGAAAATTGATGGAAGTCCATATTCCTTTATTAAAGAAAGCATGTCTACTCCTGCTTCATTTGGTCTACCTAAAACTTCTATAATTTTCCCTTCTGCATGTTTTCCTTTTTCTCCATATTTTATAATTTCAACTAATACTTTATGGTTATTTCTTGCTTTTCCAAAATTATTTTTTGAAATAAATATATCTGTTCCAAAATTTTTATCATCAGGTATAACAAATCCGTAGTTTTTACTATTTTGAAAAGTTCCAACTAAGGTGTTTTTACCATGAGAAAGTATTTTTATAACTTTACCTTCATAGCTTTTTCCTTTTTCATTGTTCTTATATATAGTTATTAACACTTTATCACCATTAAGTGCATTATTTGAGTCAGTTTTAGATATAAAAATTTCTTCTTCAAGTTCCTCAGTTTTAACAAATCCAAAGCCTTTAGAGTTTCTTCTATAAACTCCTTCAAAAATTTCTTCATCATTTAATCTATATCTATTTTTTTTGTTTTTTATGATCTTACAATCAGCCTCTAATTTGTTTAAAACTTGAGTTAGTTCGTTAAACCTATCTTTATGCACATTTAAAACAAGTGCCATTTCTTTAGCTTTCATTGGAACATAGTCTTTATCTTTCATAAAATTCAAAACAGTTTTTTCTTTATCTTGCATATGGTCTCCTTCATAAGTATTTATCATCTTCCATAATTATATTAATAATTCTTCCATAAATTCCACACTAGGATAGCCTTGTATCATTGATTTCACTAATTCCTCTTCTAATAGCGGAATCCCCATTTGCTTATATTGTTCAATTATTGTTTGGGTCTTTGTTTTAAATTCAGATGATTTTATTCGATCTATAGAGATTTGTGCCTTTCCAACATTTAGAGTTGTTCCAAAATTAGAAACTGCTAATCGAGCATCATAATCTTTATTGACAAATTCATTATCTCTTAAATCTTTTCTTTTAAAACTCTTTGTTTCAAACCCTAATTCTTTTAAAAAATTCAACTCTGTTTCTCCAAATAATAATGGTGAAAGCATATATAAGTATTTCTTTCCTTTAAGCTCTGTATTTCCTTGATCTATTAATTCCATTATCTTTTCTATAGCAACTAAAAGTTGTAAATTTACAATTTTCCTTACTTTTGAAGCTCCATAAATATATATTAATTTTTTCAAATAATAAGTCATATGCAAATATATATATTTTCCATCCACATTATATGAAAACAAATTATTGTCAATTTTCTTATATCCTTTTATTGTTTTATTTTGAAGTCTTATATTGTTTCTGAATTCATTTTTACTCAATATCATTCACTCCTAATTTAGAGACTCTCTTAGTATATTCTAGAAGAGCCTCTTTCAAATAATTTTCTCTTTTCCTTTTTTCATTGGGGACTGTCCCCAATAAAATTATCCAAAAATTCCTTTTTTCTTTATTGGTGGCTGTTCATTCATTGTTTTAGCAAGGGCAGTAAGCAAATCTCTTTGCTCTTTGGTTAATTTTTTTGGAGTTTGAACAACAACTTTAAAAATAAGGTTACCTTGCATACTTGAATTTATGCTCTTAAATCCTTTTCCTCTAATTGTAAATTGTGTTCCTGTTTGAGTTGCTTCTGGAATTTTATATTTTTCTTTGCTTCCGTCTACCATAGGGATTTCAAGCTCTGCTCCTAATGTTGCTTGAGTAATTGTAACAGGAATATCACAATACACATTGTTTCCTTCTCTTCTAAATATTGAACTGCGTCTTACTCTAACTGTTATATATAAATCTCCTGCTGGTCCTCCCTTTATTCCTGGATTTCCTTCTCCTCTTAAGACAACAGTTTGATTATCATTTATTCCTGCTGGAATTTTTATTTTGACTTTTGGAGTTTTTCTTACTGTTCCTTTTCCATGACAAATGTCACAAGGTTCTTTTATAATTTCTCCTGTACCATGACAATCTGAACATGTTCTTCTAGTTTGAACTCTGCCTAATATAGTATTTTGATAAGTTGTAACATTTCCTGTTCCACCACAAGTTGGACATTTTATTGGATTTGTTCCTTTTTTAGCTCCTGTTCCATTACAATAACTACAGGTTTCTTGTCTAGTAACTACTATTTCTTTTTCAACACCTAAAAAAGATTCTTCAAATGATATATCTATTCCTATATTTAAGTCTTCACCTTTTCTTGGACCATTGCTTCTTCTGGCATTTGATCGTTGTCCTCCAAAACCTCCGCCAAAAAATGAAGAGAAAATATCACCCAAATCGCCAAAATCTCCAAAATCTGATGAAGAATATGAGTAATAACCATTACCTCCACCAAAAGGACCACCTGCTCCGAAACCTGCTTGCTGAGGATCTGCTGTTCCAAACTGATCATACATTTGTCTTTTTTGAGGATTTGACAATACTTCATAAGCTTCATTTATTTCTTTAAATTTAGCTTCTGCTTCTTTTTTGTTATTAGGATTTGCATCAGGATGCCACTGTTTTGCTTTTTTTCTAAATGCTTTTTTTAGTTCATCATCAGTTGCTGTTTTGCTAACTCCTAATATTTCATAATAATCTTTTTTATCTGCCATAATTATCTCCCTTAACTAGCATCTCCTAAACCAAAACTATTGTCAATTTCATTATATTCTTCTAAACTATCTATTATCCTGTCCGGAGACCAATGTGTTCTATTCAAAAGTTCTTCATATATATCCATTTTTTTATCATAAGCTTCTTGATAGTCTTTAACCTGTAATATTTTAAATAAATTCGCCTTTATTATTTCTAATCTTTTATTTATGTCATCTATAAAATCTCTATATTCTCCTTGAGTAAAAGCTTTATATATTTCATTAGGTGATATTTTTCTATCTTCAAGCCATTTTTCAAGTTGCATTCTAATAAAAGGTATTTTAATCATGTCCAAATTAGGATCATTAAACTCATTAGAATCCGACTCAGATAAAATTATTGCATCTTCGCAGTCGATATTGTTAAGTATGTTTCGCGTTATAGGATTTAATGCAAATGGATTGATTTTATAGTTAAATACATCTTTATCTTTGCCATTTTTATCTTTTTCTGTAATTCCATCTATATTCATATAACCATATAATATTCCACACAAAGACATTTCTATATTACTAGGATATTTATTTGCACAAATTTGATTTATAATGTACTCTAATATATCATCATCTTCAAGTATTTCATTCTCCATAATTTGTGGATGACCTGGTGATTCATAACTTTGTTTATATATTTTTCCGCATGGAGAAATGGTAAAACCAAAATAATTTGGATGAGATTGTTTATATCTATTAGGTATTTCTTCTTCTCTAATTTCATTCGCTAATTGTCTAACAGTATCTATAGTTATACTTGGAATTTGGATATTAACTTTTTCAATAAAATCCATAACTTTACCTCTAATTCTTTTAATATTTTTCTATTATATATATCATAAGATAAATACTTTTAAACTTATAAAGTAGCTTTTTTTCTATAGTGTGATTCAGATTATTTACTATCATCCTCAACATTCTATTTATCCTTTCAAATAAATCATATTGACGGAATTCGTCTATTCCGCCAATGCTATACTTTTAAACATTTAGGCGGAACAAATTATACCTATTCCACCTAATATATATACTCTCTTTTTTCTTTTGGTTGTTGATAATTAACAATTTTAATAGTCCCATAGTTATTATTTCTTTCTGCTAGAATCATTTTTAATAATTCTTTTTTTCTTTTTTCATGTCTTATTTCTTCGTCAAAAATCTCTGATTTTTCAAAACCATGGTACTCTTTCTCTATTAAATCATAATTTTTGGTTCCATTTTACCGATTTTTCACAATATCCTATCGTTTTTATGTCTGAATCATCCACAACCATAACAAATCCAACATAAATTAGTAATTGATGACGATATAGTTCATCATATACTTTTGCATATAGACTCCTTAAAAAAGCATTTTCATAAATAATTCTTTTTGCTTCATCATCATGATGTTTTCCTAATTCAACATAATGCTTTTCGCCATTTAAATCCAACTAATATTTTGTTAGATTCATTTGTACATTATCCATTACAAGAAACCTTTCTATTTATTATCATCTTCAACTTTATAATCAGCATCATATACATTTCCATTATCAGCTGTTCCTTCAGCGTTTGCATTTGCATCTGCTCCTGCATTTGGATCTGCTGTTCCTTCTGCTCCTGCATTTGGATTAGCGTTTTTATAAAGTTGTTCACTCATTTCATAGAATACTTTTGTTAATTTTTCTGTTGCCTCTTTAATTTGTTCTGTATTATTTGATTCTAAAGCTTTTTTAGTAGCTTCAATTTCTGCTTCTATTTTAGATTTTTCTTCTCCAGAAATTTTATCTCCTAATTCATTAAGTGTTTTTTCGCTGTTATATACTAAGCTTTCTGCATTGTTCTTAACTTCGATTTCGTCTTTTTTCTTTTTATCTTCTTCAGCATGTGCTTCTGCATCTTTAACAGCTTTTTCAATATCTTCGTCTGTAAGGTTAGTTGAAGCTGTAATTGCTACATTTTGGCTATTTCCTGTTGCCATATCTTTTGCACTAACATGAACTATACCATTTGCATCTATATCAAATGTAACTTCAATTTGTGGTACTCCTCTTGGTGCTGCAGGAATTCCTGTTAATTGGAATCTTCCTAATGTTTTATTATATGCAGCCATTTCACGTTCACCTTGTAGTACATGAACTTCTACTGATGTTTGACCATCTGCTGCTGTAGAGAATATTTGAGATTTTTTAGTTGGTATTGTAGTATTTCTTTCTATTAATTTTGTAAATACTCCACCATATGTTTCAATTCCAAGTGAAAGTGGTGTAACATCTAGTAATACTAAGTCTTTAACATCTCCTGATAAAACTCCACCTTGGATTGCAGCTCCGATTGCAACACATTCATCTGGATTTATTCCTTTATCTGCATCTTTTCCTGTAATTCTCTTAACAGCTTCTTGAACAGCTGGAACTCTTGTAGAACCTCCAACTAATAATACTTTGTGAATATCATTTGCTGTTAATCCAGCATCTTTTAAAGCTTGGTTAACTGGTCCTGCAGTTTGTTCTATTAAGTCATGAATTAATTCTTCGAATTTAGCTCTTGTTAATGTAATATCTAAGTGTTTTGGTCCTGTAGAATCTGCTGTAATAAATGGTAAATTAATTTGTGTTTGTTGAACTCCTGAAAGTTCTATTTTTGCTTTTTCTGCAGCTTCTTTTAATCTTTGCATTGCCATTTTATCTGTGCTTAAATCAATTGCATCTGATTTTTTAAATTCTGATATTAAATAATCTATAATTCTTTGGTCAAAGTCATCTCCTCCAAGATGTGTATTACCATTTGTAGCTAAAACTTCGAATACTCCATCACCAATGTCTAGTATAGAAACATCGAATGTTCCTCCACCTAAGTCATAAATTAATATTTTCTGATCTTGTTCTTTATCCATTCCATAAGCTAGAGCTGCAGCTGTTGGTTCATTTATAATTCTTAAAACCTCTAGGCCTGCAATTTTTCCTGCATCTTTTGTAGCCTGTCTTTGGCTATCTGAGAAATATGCTGGTACTGTGATAACAGCTTGTGTAACTTTTTGTCCTAAATAGTTTTCTGCATCTGTTTTAAGTTTTTGTAAAATCATTGCAGAAATTTCTTGTGGAGAGAATGTATCTCCTTCTATTTTAACTTTATCTGCTGTTCCCATTTTTCTTTTTATTGAAATAACTGTGTTATCTGGATTTGTAACAGCTTGACGTTTAGCAATTTGTCCAACTAGTCTTTCTCCATTTTTAGAAAAAGCAACTACAGATGGAGTTGTTCTATTTCCTTCTGCATTTGGTATAACTACTGCTTCTCCTCCTTCCATAACTGATACACATGAATTTGTTGTTCCTAGGTCAATTCCTATAATCTTTCCCATAATTTTTTTACTTCCTTTCTTTTTTTACATTTATTAAATTTTTCTATTCTTTTGTTTTATTATATTTAATTGTTACAATTTACTTAAAGTAACATCTAAAAAAATTAATATCAAAATTTATAAAGCTAATAAATTTTATTTGTTTTATGAGTTAACTACTACCATTGAATGTCTAATTACTTTTGAACCAATTTTGTAGCCTTTTCTATATTCTTGTACTATTTCTTGAGCTCCTTTTGTATCATCTTGAATACTACTTACTGCTTCATGTACACTTGGATCAAATGTTTCTCCAACTGCAGGTATTTCTTCAACTCCATGTTTTTCTAAAAAGTCTTTAAATTGTTTGTATACAAGTTCTATTCCTTGTTTGTAGTTTTCATCTTTGCATTCTGCTTTCATCGCATTTTCTAGGTTGTCCATTGCTGGAAGCATTCCTAATATTATATCTGCTAAAACTGAATTATATAAGCCTTCTCTTTCTTTTAAACTTCTTTTTTTGAAATTTTCAAATTCAGCTAGTACTCTTTTATATCTATCATCAAGTTCATCATATTGTTCTTTGGTTATTAATTCTTTTTCTTGAACTTTGTTTTCTTCTTTTTTTTCATTTGGCTCATTTATTTCTTCTTGAGCTTCAATTTTTTCTTCGTTTTCTGTCATTTTTCTCCTCCTTGTATTTTTTAGCACTCTTTTGTTTAGTTTGCTAATTTCTTATATATAATATACTTTTATTTAGCACTTGTCAAGTCTTTTTGCTAAAAAGTTGTAAATTTTTATATACTATTTTTTACTTTACAACACAATATTAAAGTACACAATAAAAAATAATTGATTTTGCTCGGCTTCAGCCAATCAACGCTAATTTCTAAAGCAATTTTTGAACTCCCTTCCATTGTTGCTTCGCAAAATGAACTCTTGTCCTAAAATTGCTTAAGAAATTACGCTAGATTGCTTCACATTCGCTTCAATCAATTATTTTTTATTGTGTACTTTAAATTTAAGTTATAAATTTTAACTAAATATTTTCTACTACTATAATTAGTATCATGCTTATATACATAAATACAGATAATGACAATCCAATTATTCCTGTAATCATTCCTGCTTTTCCTATTTTACTACCTGTTTTCTTAGCAGACTTAACTCCAAATACAATACTTAAAATTCCAGTTGGCAAAGCTATATACCAAAATAAAGCAAATACAATTGATATTATTCCTAAAACCAAAGAACATATATGCATAACATTTTTATTTTTTTCTTCCATAATTAAATACCTACACTTTCTATTTTATTTTTATTTCTTTTATTAATTCTAAAGTATCAAGATTATTAACTTTTATTGCACTTTCAGATACAGTATATAAATTGTTATCTATATATAGTCCTCTTAATAATTTAGAATTGTTATAATAGTAATTTGACGTATTGTATTTATTTTTTAATGATTTTTCATGTGTAATTATTCCTTTTAATTTAAATCCCTCTTCTAAATTAATATTATATACAAAATATCCCTCTGCAACATAATTTTTATTGTATTTTTTGTATGAGTCTATCATTGAAGTATAACTATCACTTGAAGAACTTACTTCAAAATCTTCATTATAATTATTTACAGGAATTGCAATTAATTGCTTTTTCTTTGAAAATAATAGTGCTTTTGGGTTTGTTAAAATTGCTGAAGTTGTTCTTCTATCTCCTATTACAGTTTGCGATATTTGAGTTGGATTATTTACATCTGTCACATCAAATAAGGCCATTTTCATTCCAATTATTTTAGTTGTTGTTGATACAACCTTTCCGCTTGAATTTCTGTTAACCACTTCTTCTGTTTCCATACCAATTCCTATTAAATGATTTTCATCATAAGGATGAAGATATGTGCTGTAACCTGGAATTTTTAATTCTCCTAAAACTTTTGGTTTTGTTTCATCACTTAAATCTATTACAAATAATGGGTCCATATTTTTAAATGTTACCAAATATGCTTTATCTCCAATAAATCTTGAAGAATACATTGTTTCACCTTTTGCAACATAATCTGATATTCCTATTTGTTTTAAATTATTATCTAATATAGCTACTCTTGCTCCATCATCATCATATAATGCTATTCTTAAATGTCCATCTTTTTCATCTAATGAATATTGATTTATAGTCCTACCCTCTATTTTAGTTTTTGCTTTATATGATAAACTGCCATTTTTTGAAATATCAAATTTATATATTTCTGTCTTGTACCCACTTGAATAATCATCATAATTATTTGTAAATACTCCTATAATTCCCTTTATTCCAAATAAATCACGTATCTTTGGCATATCTTCATCATAGTCATATTTTGTGTTTAACAAATAAATACTATTTTCAGATACATATGCGTTCGAAATATCTATTAAATATGAATTAATTCTTACATCTGATTTTGGATTATCTAAATCAACTACAGAAATGATAGATTGTGTTCTTGTTTTAACTTCTTTTAAATAATTAATACTATTTAAAGGTATATCTTTTTCTTTATTATCTTCTCTATATTTTCTTGTAACTACATCTTGCTCTTTTTTTAAATTACCCGAAGCTATAACATAAAGCTCATTATCTATACATCTTGAAGTATAATATGGCTCATATAATTCATAATTTTTAAGCTCAACTGGTTTAGCTTTATTTTCTATATTATAAATCTTTACTACAGTATTACTATTGTATCTAGAAGAATAATATGAAGTTGAATTGTTATTTTTGGAATTAATTACAACTAATTTATCTTTATATATAATAAGTTCTTCTGGAATACATCCATCATATTGAACTATAGTAGCTTCTATTTTTATATTTTCAGGATTTATGCTATTTGTTATTATTACATTATTATCTGATATTGAATAAATATAGTCTCCATCTGTTTTTGTAATATCTGCTTCATCTACATTTTCTACTTGAATATTAGTAGTTGAGTATTCTTTTGAAGTTGCCCCTACAGCATCATTTACAGATTCAAGAGCTACCCCTTTGCTCTCATAAACGACATCAGATAAACTTGAGTTCATTATATATCTTCCACTATAACCTCGTAACCCATTAACTATTGCACTAAATGGCATAGTAACTAAATCTGTGAAAATTCTTTTTGCAGAAGATATTTCATCTCCATCATATATTTTTAATAGTTGTTTGTCTGATTTTATTGTTCTTAACTCTCCGCATATTGTTTGATGAATATAATAAAAAAGCAATACAACAAATTATAGCTATTAATAATAGACTAATTATAATTTTTATTTTTTTTATCATAAAAATAATTCCTCCTAACTTTTATTATAAAATAATTATAATATATCCTTTTTGTTTTAGCAATATTTTTTTATTGTTTTTATGATCAATTTACAATTCACGGTCAAATTGCTAAAAGTCCACGCCAAGTTAATATATTTATTTTTAAAGTAAACTTGTGCGGGGACCACTTTCTTACAAAATGTTTTCAAATATGAGAATTTTTAGGAAGCTTGACTTCCGTTAAAAAAATTCCATATTTGATTACATTTTTGTTAGAAAGAAGGGATTTACGCGTAAAAATAAATATATAAACTTTAGGCGGGGATAATTTATAGTAAACTGTGAATTGTAACATTATAAAAAAACTATATCTAAAAAGATATAGTTTTCTTAAAAATGTTTTATTAAAAAGATTATACCAATTATAATCGTAATATTTTTTATTTTTCTTTTCTAAATAATGTTCTTAATAATAGTCCTGCTCCTGCTCCTGACATTCCAAAAATTAGTATGTAATCAAACATTGATGTTGTAACAAAATTTATTCTTATGCTCATTATTATAGCAACTATAATAAATACTATTCCTAATGTTATTATAATTTTTGGAACAACAGATTTAGGCTTAACAAAATACCATATTATACCAATTATTAATGGTATCGTTACTGTTCCTGAAGATAAATCAAATCCTCCTATTCTCCACATACTCCAACTACTATGTACCATTACTCTTTTGCTTAGCATAAATAGTCCAGCTCCTAAAAGAATAATACCTACAAAGAAAAGTAATAAATCATTTTCTCCAGAGGATTTATTTTCGTTTTTATCCACTATATTAATTCCTCCTTTCATATTTTACAATTAATATATCATTTATATTGAATTTTGTAAATAGTTTTTTCCTATTTACTCCCCGTCACCAAATAAGACATCCTATTTACTCCCCGTCACCAAATGAGACATTATTTCTCGTTTAGCTTCTTGCTAATATACTTCATAACTGATATAACTTTTGAATAATCCATTCTTTTAGGTCCTATAATTCCTATTGTTCCTAAGTCTTTATTTCCTACTTTATGCTTAAATGTTACCATACTGAAGTCTTTTAATTTTTCTTCTTCTCCTTCACCTTCTCCACCTATATAGACATTTATGTCTTCTGCAAATCCTGAATTTAACATATCTGCAATAAGCTCTTTTTCATCTAAAATATTCATAAAGTTTTTTGCGACCTGTAAACTATTAAATTCTGGTAAGTCTAGCTCTTTTCTTGTTCCTTGTAATTCTATTTTGTTTTCTTCAAACAAAACTTTTTTTATCTGTTCAATTATTGGTTTTATAACCTTTACCATATCTGACATTTCTTGATAAAGGTATTCTTCTAGTGGTTTATTTATTTTTTCAATAGGTTGTCCTTTTAATTTGTTATTAAACATATAGTTTAGTGTTTCTACTTGCTTTTCTGTAATGTCTTCATCGAATTTTATTATAGTTTCTTTGACCATTCCTGTATCTGTCATGATTATTGCTAACAACATTCTTGATCCTAATAATACAAATTTTATTTCCTGAATTATTTGCTCATCTGTCTTTGGACCTATTGTAACTGTTGTATAATGTGTTATTTCTGAGATTGTGTTTGCAGTTATTTTAGTTAAATCTTCTATTTCATTTACTTTTGTTTCTAATTTGTTACTTATATATTTTACTTCTTCAAGACTTATATTATCATCTTTTAAAAGTTCATCTACATAGTAACGATATCCTTTTGCTGATGGTACTCTACCACTAGATGTGTGCATTTTATCTAATAGTCCTTTTTTTTCTAAATCTGCCATTTCATTTCTTATAGTTGCACTACTACAGTTTAAATCATATTTTGTTATTAAGGCATTTGAGCTTACAGGTTCTGCTGTATTTATATATTCTTCTACTATTGCTTGTAATACTTTCTTTTTTCTATCATCTAGCATAGTTTCCTCCTATATCTTACCTTAAACTTCTAATTCTTTAACCATAATACTTTTAATTATAATATTTGAGAAGTCATCTTTTTCATCTTCAAAGCAAATTTTGTTTACAATTTTTTTATTTATTTCATTTAAATTTGTTTCTGATAAATCTACAAGAATTCTTTCTGAAATATTCATTCCTAAAGGTAAAGTCATATTTTTATTATCATAATATATTATATTTGAAAATGCGATAAAATTAGTATCTTTAGGTAATTTTATTTTATATAAATAAAGTTTATTTATTTTTTCTTCTTTTTTTAGTATTTCTTCTATTTCACTTTTCATATTTAGATTTACTACTTCATATGAATTTAAATCTAGCTTTTCAGATGATACTTTATATACATAAGTATCTTCTGCAAGTTTATTTTTCTTTAATGCAGAATTTATATTTTTTATTACTTTTTCAAGATTTCTTTTAAGTTCTACTCCTTTTAGACCTTTTTGTATTTCTAAAATTTCAAACTTATCTCTTGGTGCCTCTCTATGTGTTTTGTTTCCTAAGGTTCTTTCTTTGTTATTTGTTTGTTTAATTCTACCAAAAATATTAAAATCATCATCTTCGTATTCTGAATCTTCATTTTTTTCTTTAAATACTTTTAATAGTTTTAATTCTTCTGAAATTTCTTTGTTTTCAGCTATTTTTATATTCATTCTACTTAAAAGTGTAATTAAATTTGTAGTTGCAATAAAAGCGCTATCTAGTTCATCATCTGTAAACTTATTTCTTTGGTTTCTGTCTACCTCTACTCCAAATTCTTCAAATTCGTCTTCAAAATCAAATACCTTTTCAATTTTTTTGATATTAATTTCCTCTTCTTCACCTTCATCTAAGGTTGCAACAGCATCTTTATTTGAATATTTCCAAAATTCGAAAATACTTTTTTTATGTTTATTTATTTCTTCTATGTAGTTTGTAGCATTTTCTATTTTCTTTTTAAGATTTTTGTTTTTTAGTTTTAACGCATTTATGTCCATTACTAGATTGTTATTTTTTTCTTCAATTTCTTCAAGTTCTTTATAACTTTGTTCTAAGTCAAAAATAGTATAATTTTTTTCTTCTAGTTTAAATTTTTCATGTTTTTCTGTCTTTTTTTCTTCTGTTGTCATTTGACTTTCTTCTAAATCAATATCATTTGTTTTATTTTTTTTACCGAATTTGAAAAAATATTTTACTTTTCCAAAAAATGTTTTTTTACATTCCAGATAAGTTGTTATTTGCTTTTCTTTTTGATTATATTCCTTAGTAAGTTCATCTGAAAGGATTTGCAAGTTTGTAATTTTTGAGGTTAATGCATTATAATCAGCCTGAGCTTTATTTTTCATACTTATAGATTTTAAATATTGTTCATAAATAAATTCAGGTAATATATCATATTTTATTTGTACATTGTCTAAATAAAATTTTAATTCCCCATTTTTATCGATATTTGTGTCAAATTTATAATAATGAGGTATTTCTGTTTGCAAAATAAATAGAGCTTTTAATAATTTATAAAATTTTAAACCTTCTCTTTGAGTTGAAAGATTAACTTTATATAAGGTTTTTATATCTCCATATATTTCTGTTTCTCCAATTATATCTAAACTAACCTCATCTTGTTTATTCCAAGTTTCATAAATAAGTGGATAATCTTTTGTAAATAGCCATAAATAGTTCTCTACATCTCTTATTTCTGTTCTAGATAATATTTTTCCTTCATAATCTACTAAACTTATTGGCACAAAAATTTTTTCATTTGGTTTATTTTCGATTTTCTTTTTTAATAAATAGAAAAATGTTGAATAATCTGAATCCTCTGTAGTAACTATCATAAAATATTTTTCAGAGGTTTTTGAATAATATATTTGCCATAAATAATTTCCTGTATATTTTACTTTAAAAGGTATGTTTTTTGCTATTCTTTTTTGTTCTTCTTCAACTTTTTCTATACTTGCTATTGATACTTTATCTAGTAATTGCAAAAATTTAGTATGGTTAACAATATTTTCTTCGCTTTTATTATCCAGATAGAATGCTAGTGGTAGTGCCTGTTCATATTTTTCTTTTATAGAGTCTACTCTATTAGTTGGAGAAAGTAGTATCTCTATATCATTTACATTAATAAATTTATATTGTTTATATTTTTTTTCGTCATATCCTTTTATTGTTCTAAAACTTATTTCTGTATACTCTTTTAAATTTTTAGGCAATTTATTTAAATCTAGTCCAATATAGTCCAACTTTTCTTGCAATTTGGAATCCATTTCTATTTTCTTTTTTCTAGGCAATTTACATACTTCCTCTCTTTATTTTTTCATTATACTTTGTAGATATTCTACTTCCTCTTTTGCATCTAATCTCATAAATAAAGGCTCGCCTTTTTCGATTACTTTTGTATTTTTTATATTTTCATATTCTTTTAGACTATCCCAAGTTTTTAAGTTTTCATCAATTATTCCAAGCTGTTCAAACATTTTTTTAGAGGTATTTGGCATAAATGGGATAATCAAAATTGCAATTTTTCTTAAATTTTCTATTAAATGATATATACAAGCTTGTAATTTTTCGGTATTTTCTTCTTTTGCTAATACCCAAGGAGATGTTTCATCTATATATTTATTTGTTCTTGAAACTAAGTTCCAAATTTCTTGAAGTGCATTTGCTACTTCTAGTTCTTTCATTTTTTCTTCAAATTTAACAATAGTTTCTTTAGAAAAGTTTTCTATTTCCTCATCAACTTCATTTTTATGTCCTATATATTCGGGAACTTTTCCTTCAAAATATTTATTACACATTGCAATAGTTCTATTTAACAAATTTCCTAAATCATTTGATAAATCCACATTATATCTTTCTACAAAACCTTCTGGCGAAAAAATTCCATCATTTGAAGCTGGCACTTCTCTTAAAAGGAAATATTTTGTTGCATCTAATCCATATCTATCTGCTAATGTATCTGGATATATAACATTTCCTTTAGATTTTGACATTTTGCCATCTTTCATCATAATCCAATTATGTACTAAAATTTGTTCTGGTAAAGGTAAATCAAGAGCCATTAAAAATATTGGCCAATATATTAAGTGAAATCTTGCAATATCCTTTCCAACTATTTGAAGATCTGCTGGCCAGAATTTTTTAAATAATTCATCATTTTCTGTTCCATAACCTAAAGCTGTTATATAGTTTGTTAAAGCATCTAACCATACATATACAACATGTTTTGGGTCTTTTAAAACTTTAACACCCCAATCAAAAGTTGTACGGCTAACACATAAATCTTCTAGCCCTGGTTTTATAAAATTATTAATCATTTCTGTTTTTCTATAATTTGGTTTTACAAAATCTGGATGTTCATCATAATATTTTAAAAGTCTTGGCACATATTTTTTCATATTGAAAAAATAGCTTTCTTCTTTCATTAATTTTACTTCTCTACCACAATCTGGACATTTTCCATCTACAAGTTGTGTTTCAGTAAAATAACTCTCACAAGGAACACAATACCATCCCTCATATTCACCTTTATAAATATCTCCTTGTTCCATTAATTTATCAAATATTTTCTGAACTTGAATTTCGTGTCTTGGCTCTGTTGTTCTTATAAAATCATCATATTGTATGTCCATTTTAGCCCAAAGTTTTTTTGCCTCTTCTGCCATTTTGTCTACATATTCTTGTGGCTCCATTCCATTTTTTTCCGCAACAGTTTGAATCTTTTGTCCATGTTCATCTGTACCTGTTAACATGTATGTTTCATAACCTCTTAAAGTTTTGTATCTTTTTATTGCATCTGCTAAAACTGTTGTATATGCAGTACCAATATGAAATTTTCCACTTGGATAATATATTGGTGTAGTTACGTAAAATGTATTTTTCATAATTTATATTCCTCCTTTATTTTCTAATAAACTTACACACAATTATTGTCATATCATCTTTTACTTTTCCATAATTGTTGTCTATTGCTTCTTTTAAAATTATATCTGCTATTTTTTGAGAGTTTGTAGTTTCCATATCTTCTAAAAGATATTTTACCCATAATTCTTTATTTTTGTATTCCACATTTGAATCCATGATTCCATCACTTATCATAACAACTGTATCATTTGAGTCCATATCTTTGTCAAATATGTCTGTATTTACTTTATTAATAACACCTGTTGGAAGTGTAAGCGATTTTATAATTTGAACTTTTTTTCCATTTTTTATATATGTAGGACATGCACCATTTTTTATAAATTCCATATTTCCTTTATATAAATCAATTATTGCTATATCTAATGTTGCAAAAACTTCATCAGAAATATTAAGTAAATTTGAATTTATAAGTTCTAAAGATGTATCTCTTTCAAATCCTGAATTTAATAGTCTTTTTAACATTTGAGTTACTATTTGACTACTTTTTTTAGCCTCTGGTCCTGAGCCCATTCCATCACTAATTGCTAGTAAATGTTTTCCATCTTTAAGCTTCATTTTTATTATACTGTCTCCAGATACCACCATACCATCTTTTGTATATTGAGCAATTCCTACATCCATTAAATATTTGTCATCTGAAATAAGTTTATATTTTATAGTATTTTCATTTTCTATTAATTCTTTTTCTTGAATTATTACTTTTTCATCAATAACTTTATTTATAACTTTAATTATACTTTTTTCAACTGTATCTTCATCTTCATTTTCTATGTATAAATTAATTTTATATCTTTCATTTTCTTTTTTTATAATAGAAATGTCTTGAACAATAATATCTTTTTGTTTAAGTAATTTAACAATTTGTTCTTTAATATCTAAATTTAAATCCTCACTTTTGTTTTCTTGATCTATATTTTCTGCTATTTCTGATATTGCTTTTGATACACCATTAAGTTGTGTTTCAAAATTTTTCTTTTCTTCTTCTAGTTTCATTGACCATATAAAATTCATTTTGCTAATTCTATATGCAGAATTTATTGCATTAACCATTTTTTCTATATCATAATTGTTCTTTTTTTCATTTTCATCAAATCCTATAACATAGCTATTGTTTTGGGCAAGTATATTAATTAAATCTTTCTCTTTTATAAATTGTTTTTCTAAAAGATGTGAAAAAATATCATCTACAATTTTTCCTTCTACATTTTGAGTTATATCATATAAGATATTATCTTCCATATTGTCTGTATAATTTAGAAATTCTGTAATGAATTTTTGTTTATTTTTTTCTCTAATATCTTGTTCATTTATAGTAGTTGCAGCAGCTTTTTTATATGTATTTGCCATATCTTTTAAAGTTTCTGACACACTATTAAGTTTATTTATTGTTTCTTTGCTTTTGTTTAATCTTCTATTACCTACAATAGGTAATAATTTTTTATCACCTATCATATTTTCTATATTTAAACTAACATTTTTTGGTACTGCAAGTAATGCAATTCCTGCAATTAAAATTTCTTTTAAAAGAATTGCATTTATAACTAATCCTGTTGCAACATAAGAAAGCACAATATTTCCTAAAACAAAGCCACAAATTACACCTATTTTTCCGAATTTATTTAAAACTCCTGCTATCATCCCTGAAACTGCATATGCAGCTACAACCATTGGCTCATTATTTGCTATTATTCCAAGTGTAACACCAATTGTAACACCTGCTGTTGTTCCAATTAGTATGCCATTTTTCCAACCTAAAACTAAAACTATAAAAATTGAAAGTATATTTCTTATGCAAAATCCAAATATACTAAAATCTCCTAATGCGCATAAAGCAACAGAACATAATAAACTTGCACCTAATACCTCTTCTATTGAAAATGCCATTTTTTCATTAAAGTTTGTAATTACTTGTAATGAATTTGAAAATATTTTATAAAATACAACTATAATTATTGACATACATATTGCAGAAAGTATGTCATATATTAAAACTTGATTTATAAAAACTTTAATTAAACTAACTATTAAGCTTGAAAAGAATATTCTTCTAGAAAGCAATACTTTTTCGTTTTTGTTTATATCATTATATTTTGGTTCTTTTATTAAAAATGTTATGAAAAATAGTAATAGTGTTATTATGAAACTAATTGTCCCTTTTGCTCCTGTAGATATTGCATTCCCTATTAGAGAAAACAAAATTACCCCTATTATTGGAATTTCGTTACTTACACCTGCTGAAATAATTGCAAGAGCAAATGGAGATACACTATACCCCATAGATACTTGTGATAGCATAAAAGTTGCTATATATAAAATAATATATTTTTTTGATATAACATTGGCTAATATATTTTTTCGATTAGCTAATGTTTCTTTTGTATTTTCTGTTTCAGTTATATTTTGAAACATTTTTACCACCTCTTCTTTTTTTAATAACATTGTACTACTTGTCCTTAGCTTTTTTTGTCTTTTTTGGTATGCTAATTAAAAAAAGTTTTCTACATATATTGCCATGTTTTTACTACTTTTTTTTATTTCTTTTGTTTTACGAGCTTTATTCTATTATATTTTGTCGAAAATTTCAATATTTTTTGAAAAATCATTTTTTTATTTGGTTTATCTCCACAAGTTTAAGATATTTATATTTTACTATAACTATGAGAAAAAAACAAGAGGATTTTTTCATCCGGGACTGTCCCCAATGGAAAAAATAAATTAAAAAGCCAAATACAGCAAAAAGCTTTGTAATTATAAAATTACAAAGCTTTTTAACTAGCATTATGATTTTTAGAAGTGTCCCTAGAATCATCCCCAGAATCATTTTTTAATTATATTCCATACTCCATCTGTTTCATTCCAAGTTGCTGTGATATCAGATGGTAGACAAACTACGGGACGAACCCCAAAGTTAGTGCCGTAGAAGCTGCTATTTCCCACCGTGCCGTCGCAGGTCACACGCATAACACTGTAATCGTCGCGCGCCGAAGGAGACGCCAACCAGTATCCATTGCAATTATCAACTGCTGATTTGTGTGGATAATAAAGTGGGTCTGTATATCCTGTTGTTCCTGTTTGAAATGCAGAATATCCTTTACCTGTATAAATATTTGCAATTGTATCAGGATTTTCTGATGTTCCTACAAAATAACCTGTTGCATTTGAAGCATAATATAATTCTAATGCACTTGCACCCTCTGTCCTTGCATCATCAGAGCTTGCACCATGCATTTTATTCCAGCTTTTTACCCACATTTCTAATGTTGGTCCACCTATTGCTGATAGCTCAT
>CAMIVO010000029.1 GCA_946401865.1 uncultured Clostridia bacterium | reverse complement strand
GCCAAGTACAAACATTAACTGCGATACGGGGATTTTAGGAAAATAATACTCAAACCATTGAAAATACGGAATTTTTAATATTGAGATTTTTACATATTTTTATAAAATTATAAAAATATGTAAAATAAATTGTTATTTGTAAAGGAAAAATAGAATGAAAAAGAGAGTTTTATTAATTGTTGGAAGTATAATTATAATACTAGCTGTTGTAGGATATGTAACAAGTTATAAAGATAGTGCAAGAGTCAGGGCTGGAATAGAACCTAAATATACTATAAAATTAGTAAGTAATGATGGAAGTAAAGTAACATATTGGGGATTAGGCTATAAAGTAATTAGATATGTTGGAGTCAGTCCAAATGAGCCATTTAAAAACAATATAGGTATAAAATATGGTAGCTGGTTTATGAACTATGAATTGGAAAAGCCAATTTCATTAGAGAATATTAAACAAATCATTGATGATTATATAGACAATAATAATATAGAAAATTATATAAGTAGTTATATAAATGCAAAAGAAAATGTTGTAATAGTTGTTCTAAAAGATAATGATGTAAAAAAGCAAGATGAATTTATTTATGAAGTTTTTTCACGTACTACTGGTTCGAGATATATTCGAAATATTAAGGATTATTCACTTATAAAGTTTGAAAAAGGCGAATCAGAAAGTGAATTGATGAATTCATAATTTATAGTACGATTATACAAGATAAAAGATGTGTATAATATTTTGATATTCGGAACAATAGAATTTATAAAGCATTCAACCAAAAAATGAGGGAGTGATAAAATGAGTAAAGAAAAAGAAGATGAAGTTTTACATAAGGTCCACGTTAACTGCTAGAAACCAATTTATATAAACATAGACTCAAACTTTTGAAATTACTGGATTTTTGGCGTTGAGATTTTTACATTTTTTCATTAATTTTATAAAAATATAGTTATAAATATATAAGGAGATGATTTAGTTTGAAAAATAAAAATATTATAATAATCATTAGTATAATTATAATGGCTTTAGTATTAATTATTTTAATTTTGAAAAATAATAAAATTAAAATTAATGAAAACGAGAAATATGTTGCTAGTTTGCATTATTCATATTCACTTGGTATAGATGCTGGTACTGAATATACAATTAAATTATATAAAAATGGAGAAAACGAGTATAAATATCAGATTGATAGTAACAATGTAACGATAGATGGAGTTACAGAAGGAAAAATAATAGAATCAGGAAAAATCAACGGAAAAAGTGATTTAAAAAAGTTAGATGATCAATATTACAAAAAAAAGAAAAATAATATGCCATTTTATTCAGCAACATATACATATATTGAAGACAATTTGTCTAGAAATGTTAATAATATAGAAGAATTAATGGATTTACTTTTTAATTAAAAATAGTTAACGAAAGGAGCGAAAATGGAAAATAAAACTAACATTAACTGGGATATCCGTATTTTTCGAAAGGTTAGCTAAAACTATTGATAATACTGAATTTTTGGTGTTGAGATTTTTACATTTTTTTAAAAACTAAGATAAAAAATGATAAATAAATAGTGAGTTGTAGAATTGGAAGGAAAATCTATGAATAAGAAATTAGTTAAAGAATTTTTGATAATAACATTTACAATAATGACATTATTTTGGGGAGGATGTGCCTTAATTAGTCAGATATTTAATGTTACAGTAAATAATATTTTTTTAAGAATTATGCATATAATAGGTGGATTTTCACCTACAATTGCTTCTTATGTTTCATTAAAAAAGAATAATAGAGTTAAAAATTTTAAAGAATGGATTAAAAAAATATTTGATATAAAGCATAATATATTAATATATATGCTTGTAGTTTTATTTGTTTTTATTTATTATATTTTAGGATGTACAATAAATGGCTTTGAATATGGTGCCCCAATCTTTATGATTTTTGTAATTGCGCCAATGATGTTATTTGGTGGTGGAAATGAAGAAGTTGGATGGAGAATGATTTTACAGCCTGAATTAGAAAAAAAGTGGGGCTTTAATATTGCCACTATTTTTACAGCTATAATTTGGTGGTTATGGCATTTACCAATATTTTTTATAAAAGGAACCGCTAATGCAAATATGAATTATTTCCTTTTTGGAACAATGTGTTTAGTATTATCTTATGCATTAGCAACAGTAAGAAAAACATCAAAAGGAGTGTTCCCTTGTATATTATTGCATTGTTTAATAAATGGATTGTCAGCAATATTTATTTTTAATTATAGTTTGTTAAGTTGTTGTATAAGTTTAATTGTAACAGTTATAGTATCAAATTTGATTTTAAGTGTAAATAAAAGATATTCAAGATAATTATAACTTACAATTTATAGAGTATTTAATTTGATAAAAAATAAGGAAGTGATAAAAATGGCAGAAAATAAAGAAGAAAAAGACTTTCGACCTGCAAGGTTTTCCTGCGAGAAACCAATTTATAGAAACATTCTTAAAACCATTGAAAACACTGGATTTTTTAAGTAGAGATTTTTACATTTTTACTTTATGAAGAATAATATTAAAAGATATTTTAATTATGAAGGAGCAATTAAGATATGGAAATAAATTATGAATATATAGATGAGCTAAAAAAGTAATAGACAGTAACAAAGATAAAAGAATATGTGTAGTTGGAACTTCTTGTACAGGAAAAACAACATATTTAGAATATGCTAAAAATGGTTTATATATGGATAAAATTATATTCCCATTATTGTCAGATGAAGAAAAGAAATATGTTTGTCAAACGCCTTGGACTCCAGAAATTGGTGAAACAATGGATAGATTAGTGAAAGAAAGAATACGAATAAAACCCGGGCAACCTGTATTTGGAACAGTAATAATAGATTGTGATCTAATTATTTATTTAGATATTTCAGATGAGCTATTACAAGAAAGAACAAAAAGTAGAAATGTTGATTATAAGGATGCTAAAAATATGAAAGATAGCATTGAAAAAGATATAGAAGATACACTTATACCAGTTATTCGTATACAAGTTAAAAACAGAGAATTAGAAAGGTAATTAACTACTAATTCAAAAATGATGTAATTAATATAAAAAAGTTACAAAAGGAGTGTTCAAAAATATGCAAACAGACATAAATACAATAAATGAATTAGAAACAATATTCAATAAACATAAAAATGAAAGAATATGTGTACTTGGAACAATATGCATAGGTAAAACTACATTAATTAATCAATTGAAAAATTGTGTTGACATTGATGATGAATTACTATCATTATTAAATGATAAAGATAAAGAGTTTATACAAAAAGTTCACAAACTAGAAATACCATGGACTGAAGAAATTGGAGATGAAATTGACAGACTAACAAAAGAAAAAGTCAAAATTAAGCCTGGATTTCCTTTGTTTGGAACTGTTATACTAGATTGTGATATAATTATATATTTAGATATTGATGAAATAATTTTATTAGAACATTGCAAAAAAAGAAAAATTAGTTTAAATAGTGCTTTGGACATAAAAAAGAGTATAGAAGAGGATTTAAAATTATATAAAAAGAAAAATGAAAATATAGTATATTATTATTTAAAAGTAAGTGAGTAGTTAAAATTAAATTTGAATAAATATAGAATGTATTATAAGATAGGAAAGTGAGTAATATGGAAGATAAAAAAGAAAAGTTGCCAAGTACAAACATTAACTGGTTGATATTGATTTAGTCTAACCATTCATGAAACTCCTATAAAATAAGATAAAAACAAGTATACACTTGTTACATAATTTAATAAAAATATATAAAATAATGATAAAAATAATCAAAAAAGTATCAAAAATAAATAGTGCTTAATACTTGGTATTGACGGTTAAACTTTTGAAAAAGAGGTGATAAAATGGGGATATTTGTATTTGCCTTTACTGCGACTGGAAAATCAAATGTAGCTAAAAAGTATAAAAATGTTATAGATATGGAGTCAACACTTTATAAGTATATTGGTAATGATTTAGAAGATGAGTCTTTAAAAAGTACATCAAGGGTTTTAAATGAAGAATGGCCAGAAAATTATTTTAAAGCACTAAAGGAAGTAAAAGATAAGTATGACTATATTTTAGTGGCTGATGAAATATGTAATGATTTTATATTAAACAATGGATATGAATATTGGTATGTATATCCTAGAAGAGAATTAAAAGAAGAGTATTTAAACAGATGTAAAAAAAGAGGTAACAATGAAGAATTTATTTCTTGGTATTCAAAATTATGGGATGAGTGGATAGATAAATGTGAAGAAGATAAATGTGCATCAAAAAAAATAAAATTAAATAGTAATGAATATTTAGAAGATATACTTCCAAATTTGAAATTAAAATAATTAATAAAGGAGATGACTCTCATGAATGAAAATAAAACTAATATAAACTGCGATACGGGGATTTTATGAAAAATGTACTCGAACCATTGAAAATACTGATTTTTTGATATTGAGATTTTTACATATTTTTAAAAATATAGAAAAATAAAGTTGATAGATAAATAGTGATTTTATATAAATAAGTTTTTAAATAAAAAGTAATAAGGGGAGAATTTTATGATTATTGCAATTGATGGGCTGGGAGTTAATGGAAAATCAACATTAGCAAAGATGTTAGCAAATTACCTGAATTTAAAATATCTAAATACTGGTTCAATTTATAGATGTATTGCTTTAGAAATAATTAATAAAAATTTGAATATACATAGTATTGAAAAAGTTATTGAACATTTAAAACATATTACTATTGATTTTGAAGGTGAGAATGTATTTTTAGACGGAATAGATGTAACAAAACAGATTAGAACCGAAATTATATCAGTTAAATCTACCGAATGGGCGACTATTCCAGCAATAAAAGAACTAGTAAGAAAAATTCAAAAGGAATACATAAATCAAAATGATGTAGTCATTGAAGGAAGGGATATTTGTACAAGAATTGCTCCTAATGCAGATTTTAAATTTTATTTATATTCAAATTTTGAAACTAGAGTTACAAGATTATACAATTCAAATAAAAGCGAAGATATCGATACCATTAGAAATAACTTAATTATAAGAGATAAGATAGATACAGAAGGAAAGAACTTTATAAAACCTAAAGATGCAATAGAGATAGACACAACAAATTTATCAATTAATGATGTATATAATATTATGTTAGAAAAAATTAATAACAAATAAAAAAATAGCAAATAAGGAAGTGATATATATGGAAGATAAAAAAGAGAAGCCTACAAGTACAAGGATTTAGTGCGAGAAACCAATTAATATAAACATTGACATAAAGCCTTGAAAATACTGATTTTTAAGATTTAGATTTTTACATATTTTAAATAATATAGAAGAAATAAAGTTTGAAAAATAATTGTAAAATTAATTATTTTAAATCAAATTTTGTAATTTGAGAAAGGAATGAGAGTAAATATGAAAGATTTGGGAACAAAAACTTTAGAAACAGAAAGACTTATATTAAGGAAATTTGAATTAAATGATGTAGAGGAACTTTTTTATAATGGATACATAACCGATGAAATAATGACTAAAAACATGAGTTGGTCACCTTGTAAAAATATTGAAGAACAATATAACATCATAAAAAAATGGATTGAACAGTACGAAAATAATGATTATTATAGATGGCTAATTGTGCTAAAAAAAACAGGTGAATTTATTGGGGGTATAGATGTATGCAATTTATATAAAAAGAAGGATTATGGAGAAGTTGGGTATTGTATATGGTCTAAATATTGGAATAATGGTTATGCGACAGAAGCTTTAAGAAGAGTTATAGAATATTTATTATTAGAATGTGATTTTCACTTAGTGGAAGCGCATCACGCAGGTTTTAATCCGGCTAGTGGAAGAGTTATGGAAAAAGCAGGGATGAAAAAAGATGGAGAACTAAGAGAGAGAAGATTAGACAAGGAAACTGGAGTATATACGCCACAAGTATATTATTCAATATTGAAAGATGAATTATAATTTATAAAGTGATTTATTTTGAAAAAAGGAAGTAATATAAATGGAAGAAAATAAAACAAATATAAATTGGTACCCAGGCCATATGGCAAAAACTAGAAGGGAAATAATAGAAGATTTAAAATTAATAGACATAGTAATTGAGCTAATAGATAGCAGAATTCCAATATCTAGTAGAAATCCTGATATAGCAGAAATTACAAAAAACAAAGACAGAATTATAGTTCTAAATAAAAGTGATTTATCTGATCCAAAAGAAAATACAAAATGGATACAACATTTTAAATCAAAAGGCCAAGTTGCCATAGAATGTGATTCAAATAGTGGACATGGAGTAAACGAAGTGCTATGTGCAATAGAAAAGATAAAGGAAAAAGAATTACAGGAATATGCTGAAAAAGGAAGAACAGGAAGAAAAATACGAGCTATGATTTTAGGTATACCAAATGTAGGAAAATCATCATTTATTAATAGAGTTTCGAAAACAAATAAATTAATAGTAGGAAATAAACCAGGTGTTACAAAAAACAAACAATGGATAAGACTAAACGATAGAATAGAATTATTAGACACGCCAGGTGTATTATGGCCAAAATTTGACAATGAAAAAGTTGCATTAAATTTAGCATATACAGGTTCTATAAAAGATGAAATATTACCTCAAACAGAAATAGCATATCAATTAATCAAATTCTTGTTAGAAAATTATAAAACCAATATTTTAGAAAGATATAAATTATCTTTAGAATATATACACAATGTATTAAATCAAAATCAACCAGAAAATTATAATATTTATGAAATAATGCTAGAAATTGGAAAGAAGAGAGGAGCAATTGTTTCAGGAGGACAAGTTGATGATGAAAAAGTTGCAAGAATTATTTTAGATGACTTTAGAAGCGGAAAACTAGGAAAAATCACATTAGAGAAGTGTAATATATAGTTGTAATTTAAGCGTTAAATAAAAGGAGCACAAAAACATGAAGATAGAAGATTTTATACCATTTAATAAAAATAAAGAAGAAGTTAATCAAATGTCACCACTTGTTTGGGCATATGTAGGAGATTGTGTATATGAAATGTTTATTAGAACTTATTTAGTAGATACTACAAAATTAAATCCACATAAATTACATGTAGAAGCAATTAAATATGTAAAAGCAGGAGCTCAAGCAAAATTTTTACAAAGCATTTATGATACTTTAACAGAAGAGGAAAAAGAAATTGTAAGAAGAGCCAGAAACACCAATAATCATCATTTACCTAAAAATTCAAATGTACAAGAATATATGTACGCAACTGCTTTTGAAGCATTAATTGGATATTTGTACTTATGTAAAGAATATGAGAGAGTTAAAGAAATAATAGAGCAACTAAAAACTTTCCAAAAATAGTTGTAAAATTTAGCAAAAACTGATATACTATTAATATCAAAATTACTTAAGAAAGACTTCAAAAATTTATTTTTAGAAAGGAAAGTGAATTAATATGGAAGAAAATGAAAATGTTGAAAATTTAGATGTTTTAGAAGAAGTTGAAAATGGTTCTGAAGGAATCAAAATAGCAAGTGATGTTATAGCTGTAATTGCAGGTGTTGCTGTTTCAGAAGTAAATGGTGTTTTTGCTATGGCAGGAGGATTTGCAGGAGGAATTACAGAAGTTCTTAAAGGTAAGAAAAACCTAGCTAAAGGAATAAAAGTAGAAACAGAAAATAATAAAGCAAAAATAGATGTTAACATAATAGTTGAATATGGAGCAAGAATTCCAGATGTAGCATTTGAAATTCAAAACAAAGTAAAAAAATCAGTTGAAGAAATGACAGGTTTAAAAGTAGAAGAAGTAAATGTACATGTTCAAGGAGTTAATACTCAAAAAATAACAGAAGAAGAATCTGTTATAGAAGAAAAAAATGAGGAAAATACAGAAGAATAATTGTTATATGGAAGGAGGAAACCAGTTTAAAAATATATAACTTAACTGGTCAAAATTAAAATGAAAAAATTAGATAAAATAATATTAGCATTATTTTCTATATTAATGTTTTTAGCATCAATTATAGTAATATCAATAATTATTGGATGGGTTAAATTAAGTACAATAAACACATTTGCAAGCATGGCATTAGAAAACTCAAATAGTTCTAAAGCAATTCTTGCATTAGCAATTGTTTGCTTACTTTGCAGTATTAAAGGAATTTTTTTTGAATCATCAGACAAAAAAAATAAAAAAAATGGTGTATTAATGCAAAATGATAATGGAAAACTATTAATTTCTAAAGCTACAATAGAAAATATTGTACAAAATGTTGTAAGTGGATTTGATAGTGTTGAAGGTACAACTGTTTCAACAGAAATGGACAACATGAACAATTTAATTATAAATGTTAATTTAGTAGTTGGTAATAATGTTGTAATAAAAGAGTTAACATTAAATATGCAAAACAAAATTAAAGAAGCAATAAAGAAAACGTCAGACTTAGAAGTAAAAGAAGTAAATGTTAAAATAAAAGATATTGCTGTTATTAAGAAAGAAGAAAATAAGTTAGAGAACTAATTACTGTATACTGATATAATAAAAAAGCATATGATTTATACATTTAGAGAGGATGAAATAAAATATGGAAAATTTTAAAAATTTTTGGAACAATTACAAAGGTGCAATAATAGGAGTAATTATTGCAATATTAGTACTTGCAACTAGAATATATACTTTTATATTAGCTATAACTGTACTTGTATTAGGTGCTTTTATTGGAAATTATATTCAACAAAATAAAGAAAATGTGAAAGATAAAATAAAAAATTTTATAGATAGAATGTAAATAAAGAAATAAAGGGGGACTATTTGCTAATTTAGCAAATTTACTAAATATGAGAAGATCAGAAATAAGAGAACTAGCATTTAAACTAATATATAGTCTAGAAATTCAAAAAATAGATAATTTAGATGAACAAATAGATTTATATATAGAAAATAGTGAAATAACAGATAAAGAAGCAATTGAATATATTAAAGACTGCATAAAAGGAATAGAAAAAAACAAAGAAACTATTCTACAAACTATTCAGAATTCTCTTATGCAAGAATGGAAAATAGAGAGAATTTCTAAAATTAACTTAAGTCTTTTAAAGCTTGCTATTTATGAAATTAAATACAAAGATATTCCATATAAGGTTGAAATAAATGAAGTTGTTGAACTTGCAAAAACCTATGGAGAAGATACTTCAAGTAAATTTATTAATGGGGCATTAGCAAAAGTTGTTAAAGAACTATAGGAAGGATGTTCATATATGAATTATGAAGCAATGGCAGTAACAGTTTCAGATTTAAATTTATATATAAAAGATAAAATAGCCCAAGATGAAGCATTAAATGCTGTAGTTGTAAAAGGTGAAATCTCAAATTTTAAAGCTCATTATACAGGACATTTTTATTTTACATTAAAAGATGATAAATCATTAATAAAATGCATAATGTTTAAATCTTATGCAGAACGTATTAATTTTAAGCCTAAAGACGGAATGCAGGTTATTGTATTTGGTGGGGTATCAGTTTTTGAAAGAGATGGAATTTATCAAATCTATGTAAAAGCAATGCAAGAGCAAGGAATAGGAGATTTATATGCTAAATTTGAAAAATTAAAACAAGACTTAGAAAAAGAAGGATTGTTTGATGAAAATCATAAAAAGAAAATTCCAATAATGCCTAAAATTATTGGAGTTTTGTCTTCTAAAACTGGTTCTGTAATTAAGGATATTATAAATGTTTCTACAAGAAGAAATCCTAATTGTTATATTAGATTATTACCTGTACCTGTACAAGGGCCAGGAGCTGCTACAGAAATTGCAAAAGGTATAAAAATTATGAACGAAAATAATTTAGCAGATGTCATAATTTTAGCAAGAGGAGGAGGATCTTTAGAAGATTTATGGCCTTTTAATGAGGAAATTGTTGCAAGAGCAATATATGGCTCAAATATACCTATAATTTCTGCTGTTGGACACGAAACAGATTTTACAATATCAGACTTTGTTTCAGATTTAAGAGCACCTACACCATCTGCAGCTGCAGAACTTGCCAATCCAGATATTTTTGAATTACAAAGTAAAATAAATTCTTTAAAAGAAAGAGCTAGAATAAATTTAAAAAAGAAAATCGAGGTGCTAAACCTAAAATTAAACAGATTAAACAACTCAAGAGTATTTACAAATCCTATGCAAAATATAGAAAACAATTATTTAAGAGTAGATAAATACATAAAAAGTTTAGAAAACTCAATTAAATTAAAACAAAAAGAAGCTGAAAAAAGCTTTATAGAACAAATAACCAAATTAGATGCTCTAAGTCCATTAAAAACTCTAACTAGAGGATATTCAATTATTGAAAAAAATGGTCAACTTATAAAATCTTGTAATGACATAAACTCTGGTGATGAAGTACAAATTAAACTATTTGATGGAGAGAAAAAAGCAAATATATTATAATTATAATCTATTAAAAAAATTATTGTTAATAACAATAATTTGGGGAAAGGATAAATTACACGAATATGAAACAAGAAAGTTTTGAAACTAAAATAAAACAATTAGAAGAGATAGTAAATGACTTAGAAAAAGGAGATTCAAGTCTAGAAGATTCTTTAAAAAAATTTGAAGAAGGTATGAAAATTTCTAAAGACTGTAATAAATTATTACAAGATGCTGAAAAAAAGATAACAATAATATTGGAAAACAATGGTGAAATAAAAGAAGAAAACTTTGAAACAGATAATGTTTAAAATACGTATGACTTAATGAAAGGAATTATAAAAAATGAACATAGCAAATGATATATTACATAATAAATTTTTGTGGGTACCTTTTTTTACTTGGCTTGCAATACAAGTATTTAAAGTACTATTTGATTCAATAAGAGAAAAAAAATTAAATTTGAAAAGACTATTTGGAGCAGGAGGAATGCCAAGTTCTCATACAGCAATTGTAATGGCAATTACTGTAATGGTAGGTAAAGAAGCAGGATTTGGAAGTTTTGCATTTGCAGCATGTTTAGTATTTTCGCTTATTGTAATGTATGATGCAGCAGGTGTTAGACGTGCAGCAGGAGAACAAGCATCAGTTTTAAATAAAATAATGGAAACACCAGGACTTACAGGGCTTGAGGTTCAAAAAAGACTAATGGAGGCTCTTGGACATACACCTACTCAAGTATTTGTTGGGGCAATAATTGGAATAATTGTTGGTGCATTTTTTTAATTAAAATGGAGTATTAAGGTAAGAGGTTGGAAAATTTCAAATATTAGTAGTGTAATTTTCTATTATTTGGAAAGGAAAATAAAGGAGTATGAAAGTCATAGTAATTGGCGGTGGACCTGCTGGAATGATGTCAGCTATAAAATCGTCTGAACAGGGAAATGAAGTTATTTTAATTGAAAAAAACAATGTATTAGGTAAGAAATTGGCTATTACTGGAAAAGGAAGATGTAATATTACATCTTCTTTAAGTATAGATGAGTTTATAAAAAATACACCAGGAAATGGCAGATTTTTATATAGTGTTTTCAATAGCTTTACAAACTTAGATATAATAAATTTTATAGAAAAGCAAGGAATAAAAACAAAAGTAGAAAGAGGAAATAGAGTATTTCCTGTAACAGATAATGCAAAAGATGTAGTAAATTGCTTTGTAAAGAAAATAAAAGAACAAAAAATCAAGGTGATTCTAAATACAGAAGTTACTGAAATTTTAAAGAATAATGAAAATGTTGCAATAGGTATAAAAACAAAAAATGAAACAATAAAAGGAGATAAAATAATACTTGCAACTGGAGGAAAAAGCTATCCATTGACAGGTTCAACTGGAGATGGCTATAAAATAGCTAATAAACTTGGACATACTGTTACAGAGTTAAAACCATCACTAGTACCATTGACAACATATGAAGAAGAACTTCATAAGAATTTACAAGGCTTAAGTTTAAAAAATGTAGAAATTAAGATGATAGATATTTCTAAAAATAAAGAAATCTATAAAGATTTCGGAGAAATGTTATTTACACATTTTGGAGTCTCTGGACCAATAATATTAAGTGCTTCAAGTCACTTGGTCAGATACAAGAATATTACAGAATTACTTAAAAATAGACAAATAAAAATACTTATAGATTTTAAACCAGCCTTGACACCAGAAAAACTAAATCAAAGAATATTAAGAGATTTTGAAGAACAAAAAAATAAAAGTTTTAAAAATAGTTTAGACATGTTGTTACCTCAAAAATTAATACCAGAAATAATTATTAGATCAGAAATAGATCCTGAAGAAAAAGTTAATTCAATAACAAAAGAACAAAGAGAAAAGCTTGTAAATCTTCTAAAAAGATTTGAGGTTACTATAAAAGATTTCAGACCAATAGAAGATGCAATAATTACAGCTGGCGGAATAAATATAAAAGAAATTAATCCTAAAACTATGGAATCTAAAATAATAAAAAACCTGTATTTTGCAGGCGAAATCATAGATGTAGATGCATATACAGGTGGGTTTAATTTACAAATTGCTTATTCTACAGGATATGTGGCAGGTATGTGAAAATACTATTTGTCAATATACAAATTACAATTCCACACAATGTAGGAAGAGCAAAACTAAGAGCAGTCCATTTCCATGAGGCTGTTTCTTTTTTTATAGAAAGCAAAGTTGTAGTACATGGAAAATGAAGTACAGTACAAATCATAACATTTATTGCAGTCAATATAGTCCAATTGTTTTGAAGTAAAATTTGACCAATATAAGAATAATCTGAAAAATCTGCCAGAGAATTTGCTCTTAAATAACACATAAGTAAAATTGGCATAACAATTTCATTTGCTGGCATACCAAATAAAAATGCTGCTAAGATATAGCCATCTAATCCCATGATTTTTGCAAATGGGTCTAAAAAGTTAGCTATTATATTTAGAATAGAAAGACCATTTATGTTAATATTTGCAAAAAGCCAAATTATAAGACCAGCAGGTATTGCAACTTGAATTGCTCTTATTAAAACAAATAAAGTCCTATCTAATATGGAACGAACTATTATTTTTCCGTAAATCTGGTTTTCTGTAAGGAGGAAGTTCAAGTATAAAAGAAGTTGAACCTCCTTTTAATAATGTTTTAGATAATATTCTAGAAATCAATAATGTTAAAATAATACCAAGTAAAATTGCAAATACTACTGCTAAAGTTGAAATAATACTTGATTTAAATCCAGTATATGCTCCTGCAATAAAAATTGTTGATATAGCAATTAAAAAAGGGTATCTACCATTACATGGGACAAATGAATTTGTAACAGCAGAAATTATTCTTTCATGTGGTGTTTCCATAATTCTAGTGCCAACAACTCCTGCAGCATTACAACCAAAGCCCATACACATTGTAATCATCTGTTTTCCATTAGTCATGGCCTTGCTAAAAAAGCCATCCATATTAAATGCAAGTCTTGGGAGAAAACCTAGATCCTCCAAAAAAGTAAAAAGTGGAAAAAATATAGCCATAGGAGGAAGCATTACAGAAATTATCCAACTAACAGTTTGATAAATGCCAAGAACAAGCATGTTTTTTAGCCATTCTGGAGAATGAATAAAGTCAAAAAAATATAAAAGTTTTTCTTGTATTAATTCAAAAAAACTAAAAAGTGCTTTAGATGGATAATTACTTCCTACAATAGTTATCCAAAATATAATACCTAAAAAGGCAATCATAATTGGAATTCCGGTTATTTTAGATGTTAAAATTTTATCAATTTTTCGATCAAAAGAATTATACTTGCTTTTTTTGTATGTGCATACTTGACTACATATTTTAGCTGATTTATTTATAATATTAACTACAAAATTTTCTGGTAATTTATTGTTTATTATTTTATCAATAAATTCTTGAGAAGTAGAATCTATTTTATTTTCTGATATATTTATAATTTTATCTAAAAGAGAATTTAAAGTTTTTTTCTTTTTGGCAATTGTTCCAATTACAGGTAACTTAAGTAATTCAGACAATTTATTTAAGTCGATTTGTATGCCTTTTTTCTTAGCTTCATCAAGTAAATTTACACAAACAATTATATTTGAAGTAATTTCCTTAATTTGAAAAACAAGATTTAGGCATCTTTCTAAATTAGTTGCATCAACTACTACAATAGTTGCAGTAGGATTTCCAAAACAAATGTAATTTCTTGCAATTTCTTCTTCTTCAGAATTAGAAACAAGTGAATATGTACCGTGGAATATCTACAAACAAAAACTTTTTATTTTTATAAGTACAAGATCCACAGCTATTGCTAATAGTTTTTCCGTGGCCAGTTTCCTGTGTGTTGATTTAAACCTGTTAAACTGTTAAAAATAGTAGACTTTCCTACATTTGGATTACCAGCAAGAGCAACTACATAGTCACATTCTTTTTTCAAAATTTCGAAATCATCATTTAATAGTCCAGTACCAGTCGATTGAGATGTAAGCCCCATAATTCCTCCTTAGAAATTGGATTTATAATATAATATGCATTTTTTTAAAAAAGGGACCGGGTACTATATTTAAATTTCAAAAAATACTGGGTACCAAATTTAAATATTAAGATATTAGGGTAATTTCTTTGGCATCAGAGTTCCTGATTGCAATTAGGCTTCCTCGAATTTCATAGGCTCTAGAATCATTAGAAGGATTTGAAAAAACAGGTTTTATTAGTGTGTTTTCAATAAATCCTAAATCTAATAATCTTTTACGTAAATTTTCATTTGTATTAATTTTTTTTATATATCCATTTTCATTCATTTTTAAATCATTTAAGCATTTCATAATCTAATGTTCCTCCAATAATATTATATTTAAATTGTCGAATTTTCGTGCTATTTTTCATTGGGGACTGTCTCTAATGAAAAATCTCTTGCTTTTTTATGAAAACTGTTATATAGTTAAAACAGGTTAAGTAAAGAGGATTAAAGAAATGAAATTAATAAAAGAAAAATGGAATAAAAAAGATATAGTAGAATTTAATGAATACCTTGAAAGTATAAAAAGACCAGAAAAATTAGACTTTACAATAAAAACTATTAATACAAAAATGCAAGTTCTTGCAATACCTATACCTGAACTTAGAAAAATTGCAAGTCAAATTTACAAGGGAAACTATATATCTTATTTAGATAATTTTAATAATAAATATTATGAAAACACAATCATAAATGCTGTTTTAATAAACAACATAAAAGATATAAAAACAAAAAAGCATTATATTTCAAAGTTAAAAATAGATAATTGGTCAACAGTTGATATTTTAAAATTTAATATAAAAAATCAAGAAAAAGAGTATATAAATCTAGCAAAAGAATATTTAAAAAGCAAGGACGAATTTATTAGAAGAATAGGAGTGAGAATACTTTTTAATTACACAGAAAATAAAGATTTAACAGAAATTTTTGATATTATAGATTCTTTGCAAAACGAAGAAAAATACTATGTAAATATGGCTGTTGCATGGCTTATGTGTGAGCTTATGATAAAAAACAGAAAACAAACATTAAAATATTTAGAAAAACATAAATTAAACGATTTTACAATAAATAAGACCATATCTAAATGTAGAGATAGCTTTAGAGTAAGCAAAGAAGATAAAGAGTTTTTATTAAAATATAGAATTAAAAATTAGAGCAAACTTGGAAAAAAGGGGAGGAAAAAAGGGGACGGAGAAAATTTTTCAAGTTTGTGAAAAATTTTCTCCGTCCCCTTTTTTCCTTTTTTCTTGATATTATAAAGAAAATAATATATAATGCTTTCGAGGTGGATTTTATGGAATATATAGATATTTTTGATGAAAACAATAATCCAACAGGAATTATAAAAGAAAAGAAACAAGCTCATTTAGAAGGCGATTTTCATAGATCTGTACATATTTGGATTATTAATAATAAAAAAGAAATATTATTACAAAGAAGAAGTCCAAATAAAAAAAATCATCCAAATAAATTGGATATTTCAAGTGCAGGACACATAAGAACTGGTGAAAGTTCAATTGAAGGAGCAAAAAGAGAAGCATACGAAGAATTAGGAATAAATATAGATGAAAAAGAGCTAGAATTTGTTGGTATAAATAAAAGCAATAAACCTCATAATAAAGAGTTTCAATATATTTATCTATATAGAACAAACAAGGAAGAAAGTGATTATACATTTAATGATGGAGAAGTTGCATATGTTAAATATATTCCATATATAGAATTTAAAAATATGGTGAAAAATAAGGATAATGAATTTCATTATACAACTAAAGAAGAATATGATATGTTGATGGAATATATTGAAAAGTAAATCAATTGACAATTAAACTCGATTATGGTATAAAAATAATAAATAAGTATTGGGGAGGTACGTGTCCATGATTAAAGAAAGTTATGAAGAAATTATTGAATTAGAGAGACAAAGACAAAATCACAATGTTGAGCTAATTGCATCAGAAAATTTTCCAAGTAAAAGAGTATTAAATGCTGCAGGAAGCATATTAACAAATAAATATGCAGAAGGATACTCTGGAAAAAGATATTATGGTGGTTGCGAATTTATTGATATGATTGAAACAAAAGCAATAGAAGATGTGTGTAAATTATTCAATTGTAATTATGCAAATGTTCAACCACATTGCGGAAGTTCAGCAAATCAAGCAGTTTATAGAGCATTACTTGAGCATGGAGATACAGTAATGGGAATGGATTTGGGAGCTGGAGGACACCTAACACATGGACATAAGATGAGTTTTTCAGGTCAAGATTATAACATAATTTCATATGGAGTAGATGAGAATGGAATTATAGACATAAAAGACTTTACAGAAAAACTATATGAATATAACCCTAAAATGATTATTGTTGGAGCAAGTTCGTATTCAAGAACAATTAATTATAAAGGATTTAGAGATATTATAGAAGAATATGCCAAAACACATAATGGAGAAAAACCTTATTATATGGTAGATATGGCCCATGTTGCTGGATTAATTGCAGGAGGAGTACATCCAAGCCCTATACCATATGCAGATGTTGTTACTTCTACCACACATAAAACTTTAAGAGGACCTAGAGGTGGTTTAATACTTACAAATTCTGAAGATATTATTAAAAAGATAAATAAAGCAGTATTTCCTGGAATTCAAGGTGGACCATTAGAACATATAATTGCAGCAAAAGGAATTTGCTTTGAGGAAGCAAATACAGAAGAATTCAAAAATTATGCTAAACAAATTATAAAAAATGCAAATGCTTTTGCAAATGAATTTGTAAAAGCAGGTTGGAAAGTGATTTCTGGAGGAACAGATAATCATATGTTTGTTCTTAATGTTTATGGCTCAATTGGTATTACTGGAAAAGAAACGGAAGAAGAACTTGACAAAATCCATATAACTTTAAATAAAAATCAGATACCAAATGATGAATTACCACCTTTAAAATCATCAGGAGTAAGAATTGGAACACCTGCGATGACAACAAAAGGATGGAAAGAAGAACATTTTATAGAACTTGCAAAAATTATAATGGACTATTTAAAAATCTGCAAAGAAGGAAAACAAGAAGAAAATAGAGAAGAATATATTTCTAAAGTTGAAAATCTAATTCAAAAAATTAAATAAAAATATATCAAAAAAAATCTTTTTATGATATAATATGTAAAAAAGTAGAAAGGAATGTAAAAATGGAAAATAAGAAAAAAATTTACAAAATCGAAGAAGGAAAAAAGGTTTGCGGAGTTTGTGGAGGTCTTGCAGAATATTTTAATATAGACCCAGTAATTATTAGAGTTATATGGGGAATTGCAGCCTTTTTATATGGAACAGGAATAATTGCATATTTTGTTTGTGCATTTGTATTTCCAAAAAAATCAGAAGTTGAATAAAGGGAGAAAATCTATATGGGGTTAGCTATACGGATTATTAATACCATTGTTAGGAACTATATTGGGATCAGCAATGGTATTTTTTATGAAAAATAAGATAAATTCAAAAATTGAAAAATTATTACTTGGTTTTGCATCAGGAGTTATGATTTCTGCATCAGTTTGGTCACTTTTAATACCTGCACTAGAGATGGCAAAAACGCAAGGAAAAACAGAATGGTTACCAGCAACAGTAGGATTTCTTCTAGGTATTGTATTTTTGCTTGTATTAGATAGTTTAATACCTCATTTACATTTAAATAGTGATAAGCCTGAAGGTATAAAAGCAAAATTAAAGAAAACGACAATGATGGTTTTTGCAGTTACATTACACAATATTCCAGAAGGAATGGCTGTAGGTGTAACATTTGCAGGTGCTTTAATAGGAAATTCTGGTATCAAAATGGCAGGAGCTTTTGCACTTGCTTTAGGAATTGCAATTCAAAACTTTCCAGAAGGAGCAATTATTTCTATGCCATTAAAATCAGAAGGAATGTCTAAGTCAAAGGCTTTTTTATGTGGGGCACTTTCAGGAATAGTTGAACCGATAGGTGCAATTATTACTATTTTTTTAACAAGTTCAGTAGAAGCGGTATTGCCATATTTATTATCATTTGCAGCAGGCGCAATGATATATGTTGTTGTTGAAGAATTAATACCAGAAGCTCAAGAAGGAGAACATTCTAATATAGGTACCATAGGTGTTGCAATTGGTTTTGTTATTATGATGATTCTTGATGTTGCATTAGGATGATTTTTATTTTAGAAAAGGTTCAATCAAAAAAGGAATAATAGATGAAAAAAATTGGATTTACAATCGGAAAATTTGCACCTTTACATAAAGGGCATCAATATTTAATAGAAACAGCTATGAAAGAAATGGATGAATTTTATGTGGTAGTATATGATACAGATGTAATTAAAAATTCACCACAGGAAAGGGCTGAATGGATAAAAAAATTATATCCTAAGGCTCATATTTTATATGCATTTAATAGTCCAAAACAATATGGATTAGATAAAGAAAGTGTAAATATTCAAATGAAATATTTATCAAATATTATAAAAGATATTCCAGTAACTCATTTTTACAGTAGTGAGCCATATGGAGAAAAAGTTGCAAACTATTTACATATAAATAATAGAATAGTTGATAAAGAAAGAAATGTAGTTCCAATTTCTGCAAGAAAAATCAGACAAGATTTGAATGCAAATTCAAATTTTGTGGAAGGATTTGTTTATAAAGAATTTAAAAAGAAAGGTGATTAATTATGGAAAACTCAAAGAAAAGTAGAGAAAGTCAAATTATAAAAACAAGTATAATAGGTATAATTGCAAATGTATTTTTAGCAATTTTTAAAGCTTTAGTTGGAATAATTTCAAATTCAATTGCAATCGTACTTGATGCAGTAAACAATTTAAGTGATGCTTTATCTTCAATAATTACAATAGTAGGAACTAAACTTGCTGGTAAAGCACCAGACAAAGAGCATCCTTATGGGCATGGTAGGGCAGAATATCTAAGTGCAATGCTTATTTCTGTAATTATACTTTATGCAGGGACAACATCTTTAGTTGAATCTATAAAGAAAATTATAACTCCAGAAACACCAGATTATAGCAAAGTTTCACTTCTTATATTAATTGTTGCTATTGTAGTAAAAATAGTTTTGGGGATATATGTACAAAAAGTAGGAAAAAAAGTAAATTCAGAATCTCTTATAGATTCTGGTAAAGATGCTTTAATGGATTCTATAATATCAATATCAACTTTAGTTGCAGCAATTATATTTTTAACTCTTAAAGTAAGTTTAGAAGCATGGCTTGGTGCTGTAATTTCTATTGTAATAATAAAATCTGGAATAGAAATGATAAAAAGTACAATTAGTCAGATTATAGGAGAAAGAATAGAAAATGAAGTTTCAACTTCTATAAAGAAGACAGTATCAGGATTTGATAAAGTTTATGGAGCGTATGATCTAATTTTAAATAATTATGGACCAAGTACATATTTGGGTTCAATCCATATCGAAGTTGCAGACACAATGCAGGCATCAGAGATAGATGAGCTTACAAGAAATATTATGGAAGAAGTATATAGTAAACATGGGGTTATTTTAACCGCAATAGGTATTTATTCTATGAATACACAAGATGAGGAAGTGAAAACTATTCGAGAAGAAATTAGCAAAATAGTTCATTCATATAAAAGTGTTTTACAAATGCATGGATTTTATTTAAATAAAAAAGAAAATAGTATTAGTTTTGATATAATTATAGATTTTAGTGATAAAAATAAAGAACAAGTATATAAAGAAATATATGAAAAAGTAAATAACAAATATCCTGAATATGGTTTGAAAATAACTATGGATTTTGATGTAAGTGATTAGTCAATTGGTGTCAAGAAGTTTCGGAAAATAATCCGATGATATAGTAAGTATTTGAAA